>JBJSZF010000108.1:0-10884 GCA_046090125.1 Verrucomicrobiota bacterium | reverse complement strand
GCCTCCCGTGACTTTTACGTCGAGCACGGCAGGCCCAAGCAGCTCTTCCTGCGCGCCCTCCACCGACGCGGCCGCGAGTTCCTGCGACAGGCCCGCCTCCCGGAGCCCCTGGCCGCGCACGAGGCCGTGAAGGCCGGCCCCTGCCCCTTCCAGGCCCCCGCCCTCCATGACCTCTACCAACGCCTGCGCACCCTCCCCGACACCCGCCGCGGCCACGGCCTCTACCATCGCCAGGCCTCGGTCCTGGCCATGGTGGCGGTGGGCGCCACCATGGGCGCCTCCGGCCTGCAGGACTTCGAGTCCATCAGCTCGAAGTTCACCCCCCGCCAGCTCGAGGCCCTGCACGTGTGGCCGGACAAGGACGGCGTGCGCCGCCCGCCCAGCGACACCACCTTCGGCCGCGTGCTGGCCGCCTGCGACGTGCGCGCGCTGGTGGCGATCATCGGCCAGTGGTTGTCGGAGCAGGAGCCCGCGGCCATCGCCCGCCTGGCCGTGGACGGCAAGACCCTGCGCGGCAGCGGGCGGCGCGACGGCAAGGCCCTGCAGATCTTCTCGGCGGTGACGCACCGCCTGCGGATGACGCTCCAGCAGCTGCCCATCGAGGAAAAGACCAACGAGATCCCCAGCTTCAAGCCGTTGCTGCGGGCCGTGCAGCCGCCTCCAGGGACCCTGGTCACGGCCGACGCGATGCATTGCCAGCAGGAGTCGGCGCGGTGCGTGGTGGAGGAGTTCGGGGGGGACTACCTCTTCGGGCTCAAGGGGAACCAGGACGGGATGCTGACCCGCGCCGAACGCCTGCTGGCCCAGCAGGCCTTTTCCCCCTGTGGAGGACACGGAGTGGGAAAAGCACCATGACCGGCTGGAGCGTCGGCGGATCGCACGGGTGGACGTGAGCCCGGAGGAGGCGGGGCTGGTGGGTTGCTGGCAGTTCGTGGCCGTCCGGCGGGAGCGGATCCCGCTGGACGCGAAGGAGGCACCGAGCACGGAGGTGGGGTGCTACGCGACGAGCCTGACGGGCGAACAGATGGGCGAGAAGCCGTTGTCGGAGGTGATCCGGGGCCACGGGTCGGCGATCGAGAACGGGGTGCATCACCGACGGGACGTGAGCTTTGGGGAGGACCGTTGCCGGGTGAGACACCGTGAGGCGGCGGAGGCACTGGCGATGTTCAGGAACCTGGCGATTGCGCTGCACGAGAGGGACCGAGCGCGCGGCAAGACGAGCGCCCGGTCGTTCAGGGCGTGGATGACGCGGCAGACCTTCGGCACGGCGCACGCGCTCTTGAAGGGCTAAGGAGGAGGGGACGCGCAGGAGGACTGAACCACGGAGAATCCACGCCCGGGGGGGCGGGCCCGACGCCGAGGACACCCCGAGAGGGGTGCTTCGGCACGCCGCCGCTCCTCCAAGGGCTCTCAACCCCTCCCAACCACCGGGGCGTTACCCCCTCTCCGCATCCAGATGAATCCTCCCTGTGGAAAGCACGAAATAGTAGTTTACAACAATTGATTTCAAGGGCGGAATGGCCTTGCGAGAGGAAAACTTACACCGTTTGAACTTTCGCGCAGGAACGGAATCCAACGGAGTAAAGGTGAACTGGAGTCAAAGCGCGAAGACAACGTGGTATCGATGGACGGGTGGCTTGGGAACGGCTGCCGTGGCTGGGTTTGCGCTTAGCACACAGGCTCAGGATCCTGTCACCCCTTGGCTGCAATACCATCTAGGTAAGGTTGTTTTTCTCCCAAGGGCGGAGATAGCGAACACGTTCACGGACAACCTCTTCAACCAGAGTCGGAGGGACCGAGAGTCCGACGTTATCACGTCCGTGACCCCGGGATTGCGGCTGAAGTTGGACGAGAACGCCGCAGTGGATGCATCGATGGGCTATCGCCACACCGAGACGTTGTTGTGGACCAATTCGGACTTCAACTCCAATTCGGACATCTTGGACGCATCCCTTTCTTACACGGCTGCCAAGTGGAAGGTGTCGGGCAGTGCCGGTTGGTCGGACACAGTAACCTTGCCCAATGGCATGCTCAACATCGGCCGGAACGTGCTCCGGTCGACAACCATTTCGGGATCTGGCAACGTGACCTACGACTGGACGGCCAAGTCGGACATTTCGGCCGCTTTGAACTACCGGGATACGGCTAACAAGTCGATTTTCCTGTTAAGCCAGGGCCAAACGGATGGTCGCCTCGGGCTTTCCCACGAGCTGACGTCCCGGTTGCGTTTGACGGGGGACGTGAAATCGGGGCACACGACGGCGAAGTCCAATGATGGCACTGGAAGGACCTTCGGATCGTTTTTCTACGGTGGGCTCGTGGGCTTGCGTGGCTCGTTGACCCAGAAACTCTCTGGGTCGGTGAAAGTTGGCTATGAGGCCCGGCAGTTTGACAACGGCGAATCCGTGAACGCCGCTACGCCAGCGGCGGGCTTGGAAGTCGAGTACCAGGCAAGCGTCCTGACAACCGTGTCGTTGGGTTATGAACGCACCACGGGCATTGGGGTGTTTCAGGGCGGATCAGTGACCATTCGGGATTCCGTCAACCTCCGGGGCACCCATTTTTTTGGAATCACGAAGAGGTGGAGCGTCACCGGCATCACCCGCGTGAGCTTGGGGGATTACCAGTTTGGCCAGGTCTTGGCCGTGCCGGGCCAGGCTCCCAATTCAAGGACTGACGCTTGGACCGAGTTTGACTTGATGTTCAGCTACCGGCCGCAGGCGTGGCTGACATGCTCAGCCGGTTACTCGTTCGACAAGTACGAGCTGAACTTCGACCAAGCCATCATCCAAAACTTGATCGTGGCCAATTCCTATGTTTCCCACCGGGTTTCACTCTCGGTGGCCTTAGGCTTCTAGTGCGTTGGCTGCTGTCCTTACAACAACCTTGATGAAAGCTACTACATCATTCGTTTCTCGCGGGCTCGCGGCCCTCATCACCGGCCTTGCAGGACTCTTCATGGAGGGACACTGCCAAGGCGCGGATGGCGGGGCCTCGCGGCCGCTTGTGGGCGCGCGCAAGATCCAGGCCCATGACATTATCTCGATCCGGATGGTGGGGGAGGCAGACCTGACGATGGAACGTCGCATTGGTCCGGACGGGACGATCACTTACCCATTCCTTGGGGTGATGGCGGTGGCGGGGAAGACGACGGCCGAGGTGGAGAGGACGCTTCAGGAGCTTTTGCGACCGGAATACCTGGTGGATCCCCAGGTGACGGTGGAGTTCAAGCAATTCGTGGTGGAGACGGTGAGCGTGACCGGCGAGGTGAATGGCCCAGGGCCTGTGGAGATCCCCTCAGACCGCAAGTTGGACTTGCACGAGGTCATCACCCGTGCTCGCGACCTCAGGCCCACAGCGAACCCAGACCAGATTCAGGTGACGCGGGATGGCTGGGAAAAGCCCCGAATCTTCAAGTACAAGGAGATCCTAGGGATCACGGACCCGGCGAAGCGCTTCTACGTGGAGCCGAACGACAAGATTTGGGTTGCGCCCAGAATTTTCTGAATCTCGACATTGGCTTAAATGGACTCGAACCAAAATTCCTCTTCTGGTGCGCCGGTAGCGGCGACCCAAGGCTCGGTGGATGCCATCCGCAAGGTTTGGCTTGTTCTCTTGGCAAGCCGTTGGGTTGTAATCAACACCTCGGCGATCTGCATCATTGCGGGCATTCTTTACTCGTTCCGCAGCACGCCGTTGTACGAGGCTACGGGCAACATCCTGATTAATCCCGAAGGGGGGGGCCTTCTTGCGGGGAACAGCGTGATCAACCTGCTGGGCCGCGACACGGAGTACCTCCAGACGCAATACCGGGTGCTTCAGTCGCGGACGATCCTTGAGAGGGTGGTCAGCAAGCTGCGTTTGGACGAGGACCTGCGGTACAAGGGGGCACCCGACCGCGTCCAAGCCTTGGCTCATGACCTGCGATTTACGCCGGTTCGCCTAACACGCCTCGTGTCAGTTTCGTGCCTCCACCCGGAGCCCGCCCGGGCCAAGGAGATCGTCAATTCCCTTATGGAGGCCTTCATTGCCGACAATCAAAGCCAGAAGTCCTTCACGGCCATCGAGGCGTACCGACAACTACGGCAGGAGGTACAGTCGCAGGAGAACGAGCTGAAGGGCATCATGCAGGCCATGCAGCAGTATCGGATCGAGAAGCAAGCCTCCTCTCTTGATGAACGAGCCAACACGGTGTACGCAATGGCCGTCCGGTCGAGGGAGCTCGCCGAGCAACGGAGGATCACGGCGGAGGAGGCCATGCGTCTCGCGCTGGAGGCGGACGCGTGGCAGTCACAGGGACGCAGGCTATCCGACTTCCCGGGCGTGGCAGCCGACGCCGAGGTGGCCCGTGCCAAACTGGCGCTTTCAGAGCACGAGTCCCAATTCGCATCCATCACCAACCGCTATGGCCCGAAGCATCCTGCCTACCGCGCCATGGCCGCCTCGATCGCATCGGACGCCCGCCGGCTCGAAACTGAGACGTCTCGCTCCTTTCGTGCCCTCAAGGCTCGGGCGGACCTCGAGAAGTATAACCACGAGGCGGCGGTCAAGATCGCCAACGAGAAGGAGTTGGAAGTGGGGAAGCTTAACGAACTGCGCATCAACTACGAGATGCTCAACAGCAGGAAGCTGCGCATTGAGATGATGTATCAAACCATGCTGAGCAGGGCGAAAGAGTTCGAGATGGGCGGTAAGGAGATCGCGCAGAACGTCCGGGTTGTGGACGCTGCCGTGACGCCCATCCTGCCAGCCAAGCCACGCAAACCCCTCATCATCGCTGGCTCCGCGGTCGCTGGCTTGGTGGCGGGCCTAGGGTTGGCGCTCTTCCTGTCCTACCTAAACGACTCCGTCAAGTCGGTGGAGGATGTCGAATCCTTCCTCGGATGCCGGTTCTTGGGCTTCGTTGCGCACATCGAAGCCAAGTCTCCCGTCGAACGCGACGTGCTGGCCGCCATGCAGCCCACATCGGCCGTGGCGGAAATGTTCCGGTCGCTGCGGGCGACCATTCAGCTCGGTCCCGACGGCGAGAGGTTGAGAACGATCTGCGTGACATCAACACTGTCGGGCGAGGGCAAGTCCTTGGTGGCGTCCAACCTCTCCATCGTGATGGCGCAGGCGGGCCTGAGGGTTCTGCTCGTGGATTCAGACCTTCGTCGTCCATCCGTGCACCAAGCATTCGATAAGTCCAACAAAGTTGGCTTGTCCAGTTGGTTGCGCGGGCAGGTGGACTCGGCCGAAGCCATCGTCCAAAAGACATCCATCGCGAACCTTGACTTGGTTTGTTCCGGGCCGATCCCCAAGAATCCTTCGGAGTTGCTCGCCTCGGAACGGTTGTCCCGATTCCTGGAATTGAGCCAGGAGAAGTATGATCGAATTCTGATGGATTGCCCTCCGGTTTCGGCCGTCTCGGACCCGCTGATCGTAGGCTCTCGCTGCGATGGCGTCTTGCTCGTAACGCGTTTCAATAAGATCCGACGGGAGCACGTGAGACGGGTAGTGCAAAAGCTAACCAATGCCGGCATCCGCATCCTAGGCTTAGCCATCAACGATCTGAGCTTCGAGACGTCCGATGCCTACTACTACGCCTATGAGCGATACGGCTACTACAGCGCGTATCACAAGACCGGCAAGGCTAAGGAAGCGGCCCGACCGCCTGCTGGAAAGGTGTCGTCCGAAGACGTGGGCAAGGCCGGGCCGGGTCCCGGGGCCTAGCAACCCCAACCTGCGGCGCGCTCAGAGGGGATGTCGGTGCCGCTCGGTGGTGGTTGGCCTTTGGTGGGCGCTGCCGATAAAGGGGCGTCAATAGGGGGCTTTATGCGAGCCTTTATGCGAACTTGGGGTGGCCGAAATTAGCCCCCGACGCGTGCGAGCTTGGCCTCAAGACGCGCGGTTCGATCCGCATCGTGCACCGTTCCAGGGAAGTCACGCTCCAACTCGGCACGTGTCGGAATGCGTCCCCATGCCGTGACCGCAAAGGCCTCATGGGCATGCCCTATGGGCAGTCCTAGCTCGCGTGACTGGCGGTCGAAACGTTGGCGGAGCTTGGCTGCCCATGCAGCGAGGTTGGCCGTTGGCTCGATGTGATGGCGCGCAACCCACGGGAGCCATTCATTGATTTGGCTTTGGTGGCACCATGATTCCGCCGCAATCACGTCGAAGGCAGGCTCCACGTCGATCACGAGGTCACACTGGTTCGCCCCGGCCATGTATCCGTCGTAGGTGTTCAGGATGACAGGCGTCGGGATCCACTCTGAGACAGATTCGTCGTCGATGGGATACTCGGAGAGGAACGCGTGGGGGACGTTGATCATGTAGGCCACGCGCCGGACGGCCTCCGCGACGGTCAGGTGGTCCGGGTGGATTCCTGCCTGCGGGTCCGTGGGCAGGGGCGGGCAGAAGAGATAGTCGGGCTTGAACTCGCGGATGGCCTTCCAAAGGGCGGCGAGCAGGTCGTTGGTGAGGGTGCGGCACGCTTCCTCGAAGGGTTGCCCGCAGGGCTTGCGGAGCAGCTCCCATTCGTAATGGCCCACGGCGGCACTGGCGGCCTGTTCGGCTTGCCGGATGCGCGCCGTCTCCGCCCGGCTGCGGAAATGATGGCCGGAGCGGCCGTCCGTGCAGATCAACGCGCGGGAACGGAAGCCCGGACGGCCCGCCCGCCGCATGAGCTCGAAGGTGCCGGCGGCGACGAACTCGAAGTCGTCGAAGTGTGCATGGACACAAAGGATGCGCATGGGAACGAGGAGTGGACGATGAACGATGGGCTTGGAGGCGAGACGGGAGGGGCTTCAGCCTGGGTAGCCCTGCATGGCGTTGAGGAACTCGCGGACGGCTGGCTGGAGGCCGACGAAGACGGCGCGGCTGATGATGCTATGGCCGATGTTCAACTCGACCAAGTGGGGGACAAGGTGGAGAAGGGGGAGGTTTTGGAGGTTCAGGCCGTGGCCGGCGTTGACCTGGAGCCCGAGGCCATGGGCGTGGCGGGCGGCGGTCACGAGGCGCTCGATCTGGAGGTTGCGCGGGTCCTTGCGGCCCCACGCCTCGGCGTAGGCGCCCGTGTGAAGCTCGACGAACTGCGCGCCGGACCGGGCGGCGGCGTCGAGTTGGTGGGGATCCGGATCAACAAAGAGGCTCACCTCGATGCCCGCGTCCTGGAGGCGGCGGGTGGCGTCGCGTACTGCGTCGCGGGATCCTGCGACGTCGAGGCCGCCCTCCGTGGTCACCTCGGTTCGCTTTTCCGGAACGAGGCAGCAGATGTGGGGACGGAGCCGGAGGGCGATGTCGAGGATCTCAGGCACGATCGCCATCTCGAAGTTGAGCCGCGTGTGGATGGCCTCCCTGAGGCGGAAGACGTCACGGTCTTGGATGTGGCGCCGGTCCTCGCGCAGGTGGGCCGTGATGCCATGGGCCCCGGCCTCCTCGGCGGCGAGGGCGGCTGCGACGGGGTCCGGCTCCCCGTGGTCCATGCCGCGGTAGCGTGCCTGACGCAGGGTGGCGACGTGGTCGATGTTGACGCCGAGCTTGAGCATGGGCGGCACGGGGGGCGTCGCGGGCTTCAAGGCTTGGAGGTGGGAAGGGGTGGCGCTCCAAACCGCCCCTTGAGGTTGTCATAGGGGGCGTCGATCCAGCGGGCCAGCAACGTCATCTCGAGGCCGTCGAGCCCGACGTCGGACTTGCGGACGAACGAGAACTCGGTGGGGGAAAGCCGGAAGACCTCGGTCACCGAATTGCCGAGGCTGGGGGCGATGGACATGAACCATTTCCGGGCGCGGGCGTTGACCGGGAAGGCCATGCGGCGCTGGACCATGTTGTTGAAGTCGAAGAGGACGTTCCAATGGATGAAGGATTCGCCGGCGATTTCCCACTCGTAGGCGACCAATGACGGGCGGTTCAGCTCGGCGAGGAGTTCCTTGGGGACGGGGTTGGTGCTGGGAAGGGTGGGCGCGAAGGACGCGATGAGGAAGGGTTGTCCGGCTTGCTCGTAGGCGAGGAGGGCGGGCTGGCAGGCGCGGAGGCCGAGCACCGCCAGGGCTTGGTGGTTCGTGGTGATGACCAGGCGGCCTTCGTACTGGCCCGGCTGGTTGGTCGTGCCGAAGTAGGGCCGGATGCCCCCGTAGATTTTTTCCAGCCGTTGCTCCGCCTTCTCCACTGGGAACGCCACCCAATTCCGGAACGGGTTCAACGGCTGCGCCCATCCAAAAAGCTGCGTCGGAGCCGCCCCACCCGCCAATGCTGCCATCCAACCCACCTTCGACACCAACGGCGCCGCGCCGCGCACGGCCTGGAACCGAATGATCGGGTCGCGGATGGCCCCGTCGGGGATCTTCCATGTCCCCGCCTCGCCGAGGGGCGGGGTCGCGAAGGCGAGCTTGGCGGACGTGCGCACGGCGTTGTTGCTAGCGAAAACGTTGAGGTTCAGGGCCGGCCATGCGTCGTGGCCCGGTCCCAGCACCTTGGGAAGGTCCACCTCCGCCTCGACAAGGCCCACGACCGGCCGGCCCGTGGCCAGCCACGCGCGGCCGAGGCCGGCGGGGTCCGAGGCCGCCAAGAACCATCCATTGGTCACCAACGTGGACGCGCCCGGCTTGCTCCCGTTGGCCAACGCGGCGGTCGCACCGGCCAACCGGGCCGTCACCGTCGCCGGCGCGCGCACCCCCAAGTGCCAGCCCTGTCGCGTCACCTCGCCCAGCGACTCGTGCTCCAGTGCCGCCTCTGCCAGCGGCGCCAGCAGGGCCGTGCGCGCGACCTCGTTGGTCCCCGTGATGCGGCCGACAACGAACCTCGCGAGGTTTGTTGCCAGACGTCCGCCCACGCCCGCCGCGTCGGGGTGGGTCAACGCCGCCTTCAACTGGGGCGCGGCCACGGACTGGCGAAGGGCCTGCCCACCCACGGAGTGCCACCGGGCCAGGGGCCGATCCGGCGCGGCCTTGACCGCCGTGCCCGCACACCCTGCCGCCAGCGCGGCCACCCAACCCATCCAACATCGCGTGCTCATGAACGTGCCTTTGGTGCCAAACCCAACGCCTTCAATCAATGCCCCTGTTCCCGGGCGTCCCCGCGCGCGACACCCCCCGGCGACCTTGCGTCATTCCAGCGGCCGCCTCGGAGCCGTCCCGCCCGCCCGCCCGCGGCGCTCCCACGACGTCCAGCAACCCATGGTGGATGCTGGGCCAATGCGGGGTCATCCGACGCGGCGGGTGGGGCCTGCCCCGGCCTGGAACGTCTCCCAGGCGAGGATTCCCGAAGACCTCGTCGGCTGCATGAAACCGCGTCTCGACGCCGTCGGGATGGCGCCACTCGGAGAGCGCCCGGACGGACCATTGGTGGTCGATCAGGAACACCGGGCTCCCGTCCTCCCGCCAGTAATGATTGCCGGCAAGGCGCACGGAGTGGCGATGCCCGGACAACGCCGCCAGCACGCCGTGCGAGGAGGCCACCACAAGGTTGCTCGACACCGTCGCATGGATGCTTTCGCCCATGATGCGCAGCGCCGCGACGGACCCCGCCGGGGCAATCACCGTGTTCCGCGTCACCACCAGGCCCGTGATCCGGCAACCCGCCTCGGCACCCAGTTGCAACCCCCCATACCCCGTTCCCGGCGCGCCATCGCGCACCGAAATGTTCCCCTCCACCCGGCAATCCCGGTCCGGGAACGCCGCGCCCGTGTACGTGTAAACCAGCAGCCCGGGACCGTGGTTGTCGTGCGAGTAGTTCCAACGAAGCACGCATTCCTCGCAGCCGCCGTCCAGGTCGAAGCCGCCCCCGTCCCGGAGCAGCGAACGATTGTGGTGCGACTCGCACCGCTCGATGACCACCCGGCGGCTTGCGTGCGTCCAGATGCCCACCGGCCCGCCGCGGTCGTTTCGGCACTCGCCCCCATTTTCCGCCGCGACGCACCCCGCCACCCGGCCCTCGTCCACGCCATCCAGCAAGATGCCGCTGCCCGAATGATGGCGAAGTTCGCCGGGGTCGCCCGGGTTGCCCCACGCCACGCAATCGAGCACCTCCACCCGCGCGTGCGGGCGGTGGGATCGGCCGGATGGGTTGCCGCCATACACCATGATCCCGGCATGGCGGTTGCCCTGGGCCACGCAGCGTTCCAAGCGCACGTCCTCGAACCCCAGCGGCCGCTGCGCCGCATCCACCATGAAGCCGTGCCATCCAAAGCCCCACGCCGTGCAATCCACGATCCGGATGCCTGCAATCCGGCGCTCGCCCGAATGGTCCCGGTCACACCGGATGCCGTCCCCGTCGTTCTTCGCGCCCGCCACCAGGTCGATGCCCGACACGGTCACCCAGGGCGTCTCGCGCAGCAGGATGCCGTTGCCTTGGCCCGCCAAGATCCGGGCACGACCGCGCCCGTGCGTTCGAATCCAGGACGGCTTCCCCGGCTCGCCCCCGCCCGCGTGAGACACCACCAAGGGCCCGGCAAACGACGCCCCTCCCGCCAGGAGGATGGCGTCGCCCGGCTGGAGACCGTGCTCCGCCACGTGTCGGTTGACCCGTTCCAAGGTTCGCCACGCCTGCGCCGGGCTGGTCCCGGACGCGGCGTCGTTTCCCCTGGGCGACACATGCAGCTCCACGGCCAGCACGCGGCACGCCATGGCGGCCACGACCGCTGCCCAGGCCGCGAGGAGTCGTTGCATCAGGCAAGCCCCCTTTGTCGTGCCCGGGCCTGCCGCGCCAACAACCAGGCGGCCGCCGATACCACGGCGGCCACGATCAGCAGGCCCGCCCACGGCCGGTTCCAAAGCCACGCACCCGCGATGACCCCCGTGGCCACCGTGCCGGCCAGCACGGCCGAGATCAGGGAGGCTCCGACGGCTGCCACGCCACCGAGCCAGGGCACCCAACCCGCCAGCAGCGCCAACGGACGCAGCAACAGGT
>JBJSZF010000107.1:0-1088 GCA_046090125.1 Verrucomicrobiota bacterium | reverse complement strand
GCGTAGCGGTAGGTGAGGCGCTCGTGGTCGAGGCCGAGGAGGTGGAGGATCGTGGCGTGGAAGTCGTGCACCGAGACCACGTCCTGCACGGCCTTGTATCCGAAGTCGTCGGTGGCCCCGTGGGAGAAGCCCTTGCGGACGCCGGCCCCGGCCAGCCAGCAGGTGAAGCCGGAGGGGTTGTGGTCGCGGCCCTTGGAGCCCTTTTGGAAGGTGGGCATCCGCCCGAACTCGGTGCACCAGACAACGAGCGTCTCGTCGAGGAGGCCGCGTTGCTTGAGGTCGATGAGGAGTCCGGCCGTGGGCTTGTCGAGGACGGGCCCGTGGACGCTGTACTGGTTGAGGAGGTCCTTGTGGCCATCCCAGTTGCTCACGCCCTCGCCGCCGGTCTGGTAGGCGCCGTTGAACAACTGGACGAAACGAACGCCCTTCTCGACGAGGCGCCGGGCGAGGATGCAGTTGCGCGCGTAGGCGGCGCGCGTGTCGAGGATGTGCGACCCGCCCTCGTCGGCGCCGTAGAGCCGGAGGATGTGGGCGGGCTCGGTGGAGAGGTCGGCGACGCCGGGGACGGCGAGCTGCATGCGCGCGGCCAGCTCGTAGGAGGCGATGCGCGCGGCGAGCTCGCCGTCGCCGGGGAAGCGCGAGGCATGGCCCTCGTTGATCCGCTGGAGGAAGGCGCGGGTGGCGGCGTCGCGGCGGCCGTCCACGGAGCCGGGCGCGGCAAGGTTGCGGATGGGGGTGCGCGCGTTGAAGTCGGTGCCCTGGAAGGCGGCGGGCAGGAAGCCGGGGGCCCAGTTGTTGACGCTGTTCTGGGGCTTCCCGCGGGGGTCGGGGATGGCGACGTAGGCGGGAAGGCTTTGGTCCTCCGAGCCCAGCGCATAGGAGACCCACGCGCCCACGCTGGGAAAGCCATCGAGCGTCTGGCCCGTGGACATGAAGTTCTCGCCCGGGCCGTGGGTGTTGGTCTTCCCCTGCATGGAATGGATGAAGCAGAGGGCGTCGGCGAGGGCGGCGAGGTGAGGGACCAGCTCGGAGATCATCTTGCCCGACTGGCCGCGGGGCTTGAAGTCCCACGGGCTGCGGGCGAGGGC
>JBJSZF010000106.1:0-3177 GCA_046090125.1 Verrucomicrobiota bacterium | reverse complement strand
ACTTGGCATCCTTGGCCTGCCCCAACCGCCGCTCCGTCCCCGCCATCAACCGCCGAATGTTCGCGTGGTGCCGCGCGATCGCGAGCACTGACAACACCGCGCTGATCCACACCAGTGACCGTTGGCGAGGGGGCAGGAAGGCCTGTGCAAACGGCAATGCCGCCGCCGCAAGGATGCTCGCCAGCGACACGTAGCGGGACGCCGCCAACACCACCCCAAACACACCCAGCGTCGCCACGAAGGGCAGGGGAGCCCACGCCGCCAACACGCCCGCCGAGGTCGCAATCCCCTTCCCGCCCTTGAACCGCAGCCAGCACGTGAAGTTGTGGCCTAGCACCGCGCACACGCCCGCGATCAAGGCCGCCTGCTGCCGTGCATCCGCCGCATCCCCGCCCAGCCACCGGGGCAACAGGATCACTGCCAACGCCCCCTTTAACGCATCCGCCAACAACACGAAGACACCCGGCCCCTTGCCCAGGATGCGAAACACGTTCGTCGCGCCAATGTTCCCGGAGCCCACGCTCCGGATGTCGATCCCCTTCGCGCGCGCCACCAGGTACCCCGTCGGGATCGATCCCGCGAGGTACGCCAACACCACCAAGCCCGCCAACTGAGGCCACGTCACGCGCCCAACCTGCCCCGGCTACGCCCAACGACGCGAGCCTCGACTGCCGGCCGACGTCACGGGGCCACCCACTGCCCGCGCCATCCAGCACCGTCCCGCACCCATTGCGCCCTCAGGTTTCCCAGGGGGCGGAGCCACAACCAGTCCAGCCACTCCAGCCGGCATCGCACCACCATGAAGTGCGCGGGCCCAACATCCCGAAAGTCCACCGCCTCCAGCGGCGCACCCAACGCCGTCCCGGGCGCCGCATCCACCCCGTAGTTGGCACGCGATGCGGACGGCACCCGCTCCCACGCCGCCCGCCACACGTCATCCCCGACGTGCAACCGTCCCTCGCCACGCGCCCGCCATTGCACGCCCGTCGATGGGTCGTAAAACACCCACGTCATCGCCGGCGACCGTCGCAACGCCATGGCCTTCGGCGAGCGCGCGTCCGTGTGGAACTCCAATTCCCCGGCCACGACGTCCACCCCGCGCAGCACCACCACCCGCTCCCCGCCATCATCGCCCGCCGTCGCCACCACCGGCGTGCGAAGCGGATGCCCGGGCGTTCGGCTTGCCAGGACCAACAACCGCCAGCCCTCCTCCAGCACGTCACCCAACGACGGCACGGCGTCCCCTTCCTTCATGCCTCCACCTTCCTCGCGAGGCGCGCCCGGACCACCAGCCAGCACGCCGCCACCGCGCATCCCCAGCCCAGCACGTCGCCATGCCGCGCATACACCGTTCGCCCCGCGCCACCCAGCCCCACCGGCACGCGCACCGCCACAAATCCCTCCGCGTGCACCGAATCACCCCGCTCGCCCAGTTGCTCCCGAACCACCCCGGCCGCGTCCACCCAACCCGTCACGCCGTTGTTCGTGCACCGCACCAAGGCCACGCCGTTCTCCACGGCGCGGAACACGGCGTTCGCCAGGTGTTGCCATTGCGCCGCCCCCCGCCCAAACCACCCGTCGTTGGTCAACTCCAGCAGGAAGTCGGTCCCCGGCCGCACGTGCCCGCGCACGCCCTGCGGGAAGATGTCCTCGAAGCAAATCACCGGCGCGGCCGACGCGCCGGCCAGGTCGAACGCCACCGGCTCCACCCCAGCCGAAAATCCATCCCCGATGGGCGTCAGGTGCCTCAGGAACGGCAACACGCCCGCCAACGGCACGTACTCCCCAAAGATCACCAGCCGCCGCTTCCGATACGTCGCCGCCAACCGCCCGTCCCGCCCCACCGCAAAGGCCGCGTTGTACATCTTGCCCGAATCCGGCCCGCTTCCCTCGTCGTTGGCGCTGAACACCCAGGCCGCCCCAGCCCTCGACAGCTCGGCCGTCATCGATGCGAAGTTGTCGCGCCCGAGTCCAAAGTCCCCCTCGGGCCACACCACCACCTCCGGCCGCGTGGCCAAGGCCGCCCGCGTCAGCCGCGACGCCACCCCAAACGATCGGTCCCGCTCCGCCGGATCCCACAGGAGCGTCTGCGGGATCGATGGTTGGACCAGCGCCATCCGAAGCACGCGGGGCGGTCGCTCGCGCTCCTCACGTCGTGCCTCCATGACCCGGTGAAACCCAGCCCCCAGGCACGCCAGCACCGCCAGCAACGGCAGCCGCACCTCGGACATCCAACCCCATCGGTCCCTCGGCCGCGCGAGGAGCACCACCCCAGCGCCCGCCAACGCCACGGACATCCAGCAAACCAACAAGCTCAGCCCATGCACCCCGGCCACGCTCGCTAGCTGGACCAAGGGCACCTGACGCCACTGCGTCACGCCCAGCGCATTCCATGGGAAGCCCGTCAGCATCCAGCCCTTGACCCATTCCAACGCCACCCAACCCGCAGCCGCACCCAGCGGCATCCACATCCTCCGATGCCACGGGATGGCAGCGTGTTGCTCGGCGGCGGCCCGCCAGCCCTCAGCGTCACCCATGCGTCCGGCGCCGCGCACCCATGCGCCCCACATCAACCAAAGGCCCGGGTACAATGCGCAGTATCCGGACAACGCCAGCCATCCTGCCACGGCTCCCGCCGGATGCGGGATGTTCAAGAGCCAGCGCAACGACACCAGCGATTGCACCAGGCCGGCCATGTACCCGGTCCGGAAGGCCGCCCCGGCGCCTTGTCCTGCGGCCGCGTGCCACACGAGCCCCGGCGCCACCCATGCTAACCCAGCCACCCCGGGCTCCGGGAATGCCAGCGCCCACAACAGGCCGGCGATGGCGGCCACGCCCTGGCGTCGCCCCTCATGGAACCACCACCCCCTCAGCCCGCCTGATCCCGCGCATCGCATCCTCGTTGCTCCTGCGGGCCGATGCTGCCGGGCACCGTCGCCCGCGCCAAGGAATGCCTCAAAAGCCCCGTCGCCGCCTCCGCATCTTGAACAGGCGCTCGGTGAAGCCCCCTTCCTTCTCAAACGCCCTCCCCAAGGCCTCCAGTTGCCGGCCCAGCAGGCTGCAAGCCACCTCCACCAACACCAACGCCGCATTGGCCGCAATCTCCGCGTAGCTCCCGCCCGACGGCTGACCTGGCGTGGGGGCGGGGGGGATGGACTCGATGGACTCGATGGACTC
>JBJSZF010000105.1:0-4810 GCA_046090125.1 Verrucomicrobiota bacterium | reverse complement strand
TGTCCCACGGGAGGGCGTTGGTGAGGGAGGACTCGCCGGTCTCGACGAGATTGTTGACGCTGGGCAGGACGATGTCCGGGACGACGCCCTTGAGCTGCGTGGATTCGCCGGAGGCGCGGTAGAACTTGCGGATGGTGACCTTGATGGCGCCTGGGGCCATGGGGGACTCGGGGAGGAAGGGGCCGAGCTCCTGGATGGTTTGGACGGTGCCCTTGCCGTGGGTGGTGGTGTCGCCGACGACGAGGGCGCGGCCGTAGTCCTGGAGGGCTCCGGCAACGATCTCGGATGCGGAGGCGCTGAAGCGGCTGGTGAGGACCATGAGCGGGCCGTCGTACAGGACGGTGGGGTCGTTGTCGTCGTCCTGCTCGATGCGGCCATTGAACTCCTTCACCTGGACGACGGGGCCGGACTTGATGAAGAGGCCGGTCAGGTTGACGGCCTCGGGGAGCGAGCCGCCACCATTGCGGCGCAGGTCAAGGATGATGCCCTCGGCCTTCTCCTCGACGAGCTTCTTGACGAGCTTGGCGACGTCGGCGGTGGTGGACTTGCGGCCGGAGCCACGCCCGCCGATGCCGACGGACATGTTGGCGTAGAACGAGGGGAGGTCGATGACGCCGACGCGGCGGGACTTGCCCTTGGCGTCGGTGATTTCCACGAGCTTCGCCTTGGCCTCGCCGTCCTCGAGCTTGATCTCGTCGCGCACGAGGGTGACGAGCTTGCGGGCGGAGCCATCGCCGCCAGACGGGATCATGGTGAGGCGGACGGTGGAGCCCTTGGGCCCGCGGATTTGGTCCACGACGCGCTTGAGCTTTTCATCGACGACATCGACCCACTCGCCGTCGTCGCCCTGGGCGACGGCGACGACCTTGTCGCCAATGTTGACCTGCTTGCTGCGGGCGGCGGGGGATCCTGGGACGACGGCGCGGATGACGGTATAGCCGTCTTCGGCCTGGAGGGTGGCCCCGATGCCGAAGAGGCTCAGGTTCATCTGGATGGAGAACGAGTCGAGCTCGCTCTTCCCGAAGTAGTTGGAATGGGGGTCGTAGGCGTGGGCGAGGGAATCGAGGTAAAGCTGGAGGACCTCGTCAGGCTCATACTGCTTGAGGGTGCGGAGGGTGCGGTTGTAGCGGCGGGTGAGCTTGTCGAGGATTTCGGAGTGGCGTTCCGTGGGGAGGTTGGAGGCGAGGTAGGACTCGAGCTGGGGGCGCGAGGACCAGCGGGAGGCGTTGACCTCGGCGAGGATGTTGGAGGCGTGGGACTTGCCGACGAGGGCCTCGAGGTCGGCGAGGACGTTGGTGCCCAGGGGGCGCTTGAGGGAGGCGGGCAGGTCGTTGGAGAAGGGTGCGTCGGCGTCGAGCCCGGCGATCTTGCGCCACGCATTCGTGGACAGCTCGGGGATCTCCGTTTGGTTGAGCTTTTCCGCGAGGTACTCGAATCGGAGGCGCTCGGACCAGAGGCGCCGGGCTTCGTCGAGGTCCTTCGGGCGCGGCTCCTCCTTGCGGTTGATGACCATTCGGTCCGTGCGGTCCATGGGGAACTCGCCGGCCTTGAGGAGCTGCGAGACCAGGGCGTACTGCTGGTCGAACCGCTCCAGGAAACGATTGAACACGTCGTAGGCGGGCTGCACGTCCTTCTCCACCATCGTCAGCTCGTCCAGGCGGGTACGGAACTTCTCGAAGTCGGCGAGGTCGGACTGCAGGAAGTAGAAGCGCTGGGGATCGAGCGACTCGAGGTAGCGGTTGAACATCCGGGTGCTCACCTCGTCCTTGAAGCGCATCCGCGAAAAGTGGAAGCGCTCGAGCGTGCGACCCACCAACTGGGCGACGGTGCCGGCCCCGTCGGGCGCGGTCAGGCGCAGGGAGTTGGTGTACTTCGAGATGTCGGCGGCCTTGTCGGCCAACGGCGCGGGCTTGGGTGCTTCGGCGCCGAAAAGGTGCGCCGCAAGGAGGACCCACAAGACCGCCACGTTCCATGCCTTCATGCGCGGAGAGTACCGCCGCAACCGGTTGCGTGCCAAACAGGGAATCAGGCCGCCGTCCCGACCGTCCGCCATCGGCGGGCCTTGAGCTCGAAGCGAGGCAACGTGCCCGCCGCGACGGCCCGCACCGGAACCCGTATCCCAAGGTCCCGTTGCAACCGTTCAGCCAACGCCTCGGCGACGCCTTCCACCGCCTCCACCTCCAGATCCAGCTCCGCCATCGGCGTCGTGCGGTCCAGCGTCACCTGGAACTCCCCCACCTCCGGGAACGCTCGCACCACCGCCTCCACCGCCGACGGATACACGTTCACCCCGCGCACGATCACCATGTCGTCCACGCGCCCGAGGATGCCGCCCTCCAGCACCAGCCCGCCCGGCGTGCGGCGCATCTGCACCAAGTCCCCGGTCCGGTAACGCATCAGGGGACATGCCCGGCGCCGCAACGTCGTCAGCACCAGCTCCCCCTGCGCTCCCTCGGCAACGGGCTGGAGCGTCACCGGATCGATGGACTCGGCCAGGAAGCTACGCTCCAGGATTACCAGGTTGCCCGGCTGGCGCGGGTCCTCATGCGACACGGGTCCCACCTCCGTCATGCCGTGGTGGTCGAACACGCGGGCCGACGGCCACGCCTGCTGGAGGCGTGCGCGCACCGACGGGATGCTTCCACCGGGTTCACCTGCCACCACCAGCAGCCGGACGGAGCCCTTGTCCCAGCCGGCGTCGTCGGCCTCCCGTGCGAGGTGCAAGGCATACGTGGGCGTGCAGCACAGCACCGTGACAGCGTTTTCCTCCGCCACCCGCACGCGTTGGGCCGACGACATCCCGCCGCCCGGGATGCACAACGCCCCGAGACGCAGGCCGGCCTCGAAGGCGAGCCAAAACCCAAGGAACGGCCCGAAGCTGAACGTAAACAACATGCGGTCGGACGAGCCCACGCCCGCCTGGCGCAGGACCTCGACCCAATCGTCGGTCATGGCGGCCCAGGACTCCGGGGTGTCCAGCCAACGCAGGGGCAGGCCCGTGGTGCCGCTGGTCTGGTGGCAACGGGTGAACCGCGCCAAGGGTTCCGAGCGCGCCGTGCCGTAGGGCGGGTGGGCCGTCGCGTCCGCGACCAGCTCCGCCTTGGTCGTCAGGGGAAATCGGGCTGCGAAATCCGCGAGGCTTGCGGGCATCGGGGGCGACACATCCCGCAGGCGCGGGATGTAGAACGGGTTCTTGTCCCGCAGCTCCACCAGCAAGCCCCGCAGGGCGGCCAGGGCCGCTGCGTCGCGTGACACGGCCGAGGTCATGCGCGTCGCGCCGGGGTCAGGCCTTGGCCGGCCCAGGGTGGGCGGGCGCGGCGGCGGCCGGCTTGGCCCCGCCCGGGGCCGGGCTGCCGGGGTTGAACTTGGCGACGCAGAAGCCGCCGGCCACGGCCAGCACGATACCGATCCAGAAGCGCGGGTCCACGGAGCCCCAGCCCTTCGCCGGGGGATGGAGGAAGGTGCCAATGGCGGCGTTCACCAGCGGGGCACCGGCGAACACGATGGACATGACGGCGGGGGGCTTGCCACCCGCCGCGAAGGCCAGCAGGACGCCAAACGCGCCCACGGCCCCGGCGATGCCGGCCACCAACGACCAAATCGCCCCGGCGCACGTGTAGCCCGTGAACGCCTGCCCCTTGCCCATCAACACGAACAACGGAGCCAGCACCGCCACGAGGAAGTAGGCGATGCCCACGAACAGGAAGGCCTTGTACCGCAGCAACGCGGGGGCGACGGGCGGGCCACCCGACGGCTGCATCAGCGTCTGCCCCTTGTGCAGGAGGATGCCATAGACGCCCCACGAGAAAACCGTGAGGAAGGTGAGCAAAAGCCACGTGTTGCCCGAGGAGGAGGGCGCCGAGTTCATAAGCCGGCGACGCTATGGTGGCATGTCCTTGTCAGCAACCGCTTTGTCGGATAGGCCCGTTCGCCACGTCGCCCGCTCCCCGAATGCAGGCTTTCCCCGTGGCGTCCCCACACGGCATCCTGAATTGGTCGCCATGAATCCTGCCTTGATCGTCGTCGCGCTCGCCCTCGCCGCCCCGTGCGCCAGCGTCCTCGCCGCCCCGGTCCGGCCCGTCGCCAAGGACGGCCACGTCCTCAACCTCGACTTCGAGTCGGGCGACCTTCGCGACTGGAAGACCGAGGGCGACGCCTTCGCGGACCAGCCCATCCGCGGCGACGTCGCCAAGGCGCGCCGGGCGGACATGCCCTCCCGTCACCAGGGCGAGTTCTGGATCGGCGGCTACGAGAAGCACGGCGACGACCGCCGCGGCGTCCTCACCAGCGAGACCTTCAAGCTGACCCAACCCTGGGCCTCCTTCCGCGTCGCCGGCGGACGCTGGCCCACCACCCGCGTCGAGCTCATCGATGTCGGCACCCAAAAGCCCCTCTTCCAAGCCAGCGGCGACGAGTCGGAATCGCTCCAGCTCGTCGTCGTGGACCTCGCCCCGCACGTCGGCAAGAGCGTGTTCCTCCGTGTCGTGGACCAGCAGGTGGGACACTGGGGCCACATCAACTTCGACGACTTCCTCCTCCACGCATCGAACCCCAAGCTCGACGGCCAGGTCCTTCTCGCCGACCTCAAGAAGCGCAACACGCCGCCCCCGGCCGACGACGTCCTCTTCGCGGGCCTCACCGCCGCCGAGGCCGTCCAAAAGGCGAAGCTGCCCCCCGGGTTCGCCATGCACGTGTTCGCCTCCGAGCCCGACGTGCGGCAGCCCATCGCCTTCTGCGACGACGACCGCGGCCGCCTTTGGGTGGCCGAGGGACATTGCTACCCGCGTCGCCGCCCCGAGGGCCAGGGCAT
>JBJSZF010000104.1:0-4594 GCA_046090125.1 Verrucomicrobiota bacterium | reverse complement strand
ACGCCGTCCGGCCGCTTGACCCTCGAAGGACACGCCACGCAGGTCATCACGGACCTGGGCATCGAGTTCCTCAACACGCGCCCCAAGGACAAGCCGTTCTTCCTGATGCTGCACCACAAGGCGCCGCACCGGGACTGGTCCCCGGACGCGCGCAACCGGGAGAAGTTCCGCGGCAAGCACATCCCGGAGCCCCCCACCCTGTTCGACGAGTACACGACTCGCCCGGCCGCCCTCCCCGAGAACCGCCAAACCATCGCGCGCGACCTGACGCGAGGGGACCTCAAGATGAAGCCGCCGGCGGACCTGCCGCAGGCCGAGCGCGGCCGTTGGCTTGGCAGCGTTCCCACGGAGGTGGACGTGCCGCAGCCAGACGGGACGGTGAAGCGGCTCAAGGGGCTGGAGCTGACGCGTTGGAAGTACCAGCGCTACATGCAGGACTACCTCGCCTGCGTCCAAGGCGTGGACGACTCCGTGGGGCAGATCCTCGACTACCTCGACCGCACGGGACTCTCGAAGGACACCGTCGTCTTCTACACCTCGGACAACGGCTTCTTCCTGGGCGAGCTCGGGATGTACGATAAGCGGTTCATGTACGAGCCCTCGCTGCGCGTCCCGCTGCTCGTGCGCGGGCCGGGCATCGAAAACCCCGGGCTCTCCGCAACGGGGATCGCCCTCAACGTGGACCTGGCGCCCACCTTCCTGGACCTCGCCGGCCTGCGTGCTCCCGCCGACATGCACGGGCGCAGCCTGGTGCCGTGGCTGCGCGGGGAGCACCCCTCCAACTGGCGGACGTCCATGTACTACCGCTATTACCACGACCCCGGCCACCACAACACCCGCCAGCACTACGGCGTTCGCACGGACACGCACAAGCTAGTCCATTATTGGCGCAAGGATGCGTGGGAGCTGTTCGACCTGCGCAACGATCCCAACGAGCAACGCAACCTCGCCGACGACCCCTCGCACGCTGAGTTGCTGCGTTCCCTCAAGGCCGAACTGGCCCGCCTCCGAAAGGAGCTGGGCGACGACGACCGCTTTGCTGCCGAGCTGCCCCGTGACGGCGTGGACGGCAACTTCCCCGACCACGGCCAAATCGGCCGCACGACCGTCGCAGGGGCCATCGAGGCGTCCGTGCCGCGGTGAACGCCTAGGCCGGGACGATTCAGTTGGATCAGTCGCGCTTGCTCGATCTGCTTCGCCATCACTTCCCCCCCAACTGAATCGGCCCGGCTAGGCTCTCGTCGGCACCGCCGCCCAGGCTCTGCACGGCATGATGACGCTGCCGCGCCAGCGTAGGAATGATGGTTGTGGTGGGGTCCAGAGCCGAGACCGTGCATCCCGAAATTGTCAGTGACATGGGAATCGGGATGCGGGGAGCGGCCGGGGACGGCCGCGCTCCCAGCGTCCGGCCAGCCACGAAGTTCTTGGGAACACCGACAAGATCGGGATGCACCCGAGCCGACCTTGCCCTGCCTTTTGCCGGTGCGAGCGCACGAGGGCGGATGCGCCAGGTTCCCCTCCGGCCCTTCCTCCTTCAGCCTTCACCCTTCCTCCATCCCCCTCCGGCCCCTCTCGCCGGCTTCATGCATTTGGGCGCATGTCCCCCCAGCCATCCCGCAGGCCATGGGCGTGGATTTGGTTTGCGTCAGGTCATCTTTGGGCCACGACTTGGCACAAGGGATCTTCCAACAGGGTGAGCGCGCCCCAGGGGCATCCCAGAAGCACCATGAAAACGAAGACTCCATGCCGTCGGACGGAGCGATGGCCAAAGCTGATCTGGATCGGGCTTCTGCTCGGGATCTCGACCTCGATGCTCGCCCAGACGCCGCCCCGGGACGTTCCGGCTGTCGTCCGCCTGCTGTATCCCACGGCGGGAATGACGTTGGGCTTGGATGGGGTTCACTTCGAGGCGACCGCACTGGACCCCGACGGCGGTCCCCTGACCCAGGTGGAGTTTCTGGCGGGAGATCAAGTGGTGGCGGTGTCGGACAGGTCGGGAGACGTTTTCCCGACGGTGGTCGGGTTGGCGGTGGCCCACAAGGCGGTCTGGACGAAGGCAACCGTGGGGGTGCATGTGATCCGTGCACAGGCCGTGGTCCAGGGCGAGGTGGTGGCGCAATCGGACCCGGTGAAGGTCGTGGTCCAGGAAAGGGTGGAACCGCCACCGCCACCCACGCCTCCGTCCACGAATGGCCCGTTGGTGGGCTTGACGGCAATGCGGCCGACGACCTCGGAGCCGAGTCCGTTGGTCCGAATCGCTCCGGGGTTGGTCACGGTGACACGGTGGGGCGATCTCTCGGAACCCATGAAGATCCGCTATGCGATCGGTGGGACGGCGTCCAACGGGGTGGATTACCAGTTCCTAAACGGAGAGCTGACGTTGGAAGCGGGTGAAGCCGTTGGAGAGATTGAGGTGATGCCGGCCGACGACGAGGAGGCGGAGCCGTCGGAGACGGTGATCCTGAAAGTGCTGCCCGACCCGGCGTATCAACTGTCGCCGGCATACTTCGCCGTCGTGACGATCCTGGACGCCAATGAACCCCAGACGCCGCTGCCGCCCCGTGACGTCCCGGCTGTCGTCCGACTGCTGCATCCCATGTCGGGAATGACGTT
Organism: Verrucomicrobiota bacterium; assembly: GCA_046090125.1. GTDB lineage: Bacteria > Verrucomicrobiota > Verrucomicrobiia > Limisphaerales > UBA9464 > UBA6176. The sequence goes on along the minus strand of JBJSZF010000104.1, from coordinate 1,981 downwards.
GGGCTTGGATGCGGTTCACTTCGATGCGACCGCACTGGATCCCGACGGCGGTCCCCTGACCCGGGTGGAGTTTCTGGCGGGGAATCAAGTGGTGGCGGTTTCGGACAGGTCGGGTGACGTCTTTCCGACGGTGCTCGGGTTGGCGGTGCCTCACAAGGCGGCCTGGACGAACGCAACCGTGGGGTTGCACGTGATCCGTGCGCGGGCCGTGGTCCAGGGCCAGGTGGTGGCGCAATCGGACTCGGTGCGCATCATGGTGAAGGAAAAGGTGGAACCGCCCCCGCCACCCACGCCAACGAATGGCCCGTGGGTGGGCTTCATGGCAACGCGGCCGACGACCTCGGAGCCGAGCCCCTCGGTCCGAATGGCGCCGGGGTTGGTCACGGTCACACGGCGGGGCGATCTCTCCGAACCGCTGAAGGTCCGCTATGCGGTTGGTGGGACGGCATCCAACGGGGTGGACTACCAGTTCCTGGACGGGGACCTCACACTGGGGGCGGGTGAAGCCGTTGGAGAGATCCAGGTGATGCCGATCGACGACGAGGATCCGGAGCCGTCGGAGACGGTGATCCTGAAGGTGCTGCCCGACCCGGCGTATCAACTGTCGGCGGCGTACTCCGCCGTCGTGACCATCCTCAATGCCAACGATCGCCCGGTTTCGTCACTGCGGATGGTGTCGCCGCGGAGTGGCACCCTCCTGACGGCCCCGGCGCGGATCCGGGTCGAGCTCGATGCGGTGGATCCACAGGGATACATCCCCAAGGTGGAGTTCCTGACAAACGGTGTCTCGGCCGGGGTTTCGCGGATCGAGTTCATCCAAGCGCCACCTCCCGGAGCGGTCCTGCGCCATGCGATCGAGTGGGAGGCGAAACAGGTTGGCGGGTACGAGGTCACCGCGATGGCGGTGGATTCGCAGGGGAGGCTGGTGAAGGCCTCGCCGATCCGGTTGACCGTGCGGGACCCGGTTGAGCCGCAGACGACGCCGCGGCATCCGGCGGATGTGAGCCCCGAGGATGGGGTGATCACCCGGGATGAGGTGGAGGCCTACGCCAAGGCGTGGCGTTCGGCGGACGCGTTGGGTGGCAGGCGGATTCCCATGGCGTTCGTGACGCGCGCGGGATTCCTGGCGAAGGCGGGGGATGGGTACGTGTTCGACCCGGCCCGGGGCGCACTGCCGCTTGCCTGGGCGAGCACCAACCCCCAGGCAGAACCGCGTCCGGGCATTGATTTCTTGCCGCCCTTTGGCGCGGGTGGAGTGATGGACTTTGGAACGAATGCCATTCCTCCGCGGATGCCGCTGAGCCACGTGCTGGCGGAGTTTCCACGCTTTGCCGAACCCGGGGAATACACGGTCCGCGTGCAGACGGGGCCGGTGGCGGGAACACGGTCACACGCGGTGGAGCTGTACCTGTACGGCGACGTGGAATTCAGCGCTGCATCCGATGACGGAGTCTTCGACGCGGCAAATCGGGTCGTCCGCTGGGGGCCTTTCCACGACGAGGACGTGCGCCGGATGACCGTGACATGGAAGGCAGCCGGCGACTTCAAGATGAAGGTGGCGGGCTCGTTTGACGGGCGCGATGGCATGTCGGCAACGATTCCGCAGGCGCCGCTGGAGCCCGGGTCGGCGGCACCGCCGCCACGGATTGCGACGTTGGAGTCGATGGACAACGGCGGGGTCCAGTTGGTGGTGTTGGGTGGGGCGGCCGGGAGCGAAATGGACGTCGAGGTCTCCACGGATCTGGTGCGCTGGGTCCGCATCGCGCGGGGGGCAACCGCTGCGGAGGCAGGGGCCATGGTCACGGTCGATGGGGACGCGGGGGAAGTCCCCGTGCGATTCTACCGGGCCGTTCCGCGGGGGCCGTAGCCGGAGGCGATGGGCCAGTCCCATGCCTGGCCCCTTTCGTCCGGATTTGAAAAGCATGGCGGCCTGTGTGTCCCCTACTGGCGGGAACGGCACAGGCTCGGCGTGGCTTGCGCC
>JBJSZF010000103.1:0-2517 GCA_046090125.1 Verrucomicrobiota bacterium | reverse complement strand
CCTCGATAGCCTAGAAAGGGCTTCCATGGTGTCAATGCATCGGTTTGAGATTGTCTCCGGAAGTCGTTCGCGCGGAACCCAAGGAACATGCGTTTCGTTCAATAAAACCCTGTTTTCCCTACACGTTCCATCGCCCGCTTGACGATCACGTCCGCCATGGCGGGAGCGTCCCCTACCGCACGGGTGTACCATACGCGACGCCCACCCACCTCCGTGGGGTTTTCCCAGCCATGCGCGCCCTCGCGGACGCGCGCCCGGACCGCCTCCGGGTTGGCCCCCAGCAGGACGGGGATGTCTTCTTGCGCGTGCAGGCCGTCGCTCAGGAAGAACGGGACCACGACCACGTTGTCGGTCCTCGCCATGGACACGGCGTCCCCGATTCGCGGGGACTCTTCCATGAACACGGCATGGACGTCATGGAATGAACCCCGTGCCGTGATCGACGCCACGTGTTCCTCGACGGCCCGGCGCGAGTTCTCAGACTGCGTCGTGCCGTGCCCGGCGACGAACAAGGAGACTTCGTCCGCTTGCGGGACGGCCCGAGGCCCGGGATGCAGCCGAATCGTCTCCAAGGCGCGTCCCTCGACGACGCGGGCCATGGACGGGTGGGTGCCCACGGGGCCGCAGTAATGCACGCGTTGCCGTCCAACCGGATAGGTCCCAGGTCGCCCGATGCCCGCCACCAAGGGCAAGCCCAGTTCGCGCGGGATCACCTGCTCCGTGAAGTAACCCTCCGAGACGAAGAAGGGCACCACGAACACATCGTCATGCCATGCCGAGCGCAGCACACCTGAGAACGACGGTTCCTGCTTCCAATAACCTTCCACCACCTGTCCGAAGCGCCCGCTGTGCCGCACGGCGTCCGCATGAAGGCGCGTGGCGGCGCTCGACTGCGCATTCAGCGTCGAGCCGTGCCCCAGCAGGATCAGCGTCGAATGGGCCAGCATCCCGGAACGGCGCTCAGGCGGCCTTGGCAACGGGAGCGTCCACGAGGCGGTACCAGTTGTCCCGCTGCCTTGGCTCCAGTCCCAGGTCCCGGATGAGCCGTTGCATGTCCTCGACGCCCATGCGGTGGGTGGTGCCGGCGCTGGAGACGACGTTTTCCTCGATCATGATGGATCCCAAATCGTTGGCCCCGTAGCGAAGGGCCACCTGCCCGACGTCGAGCCCCTGGGTCACCCACGAGCTCTGGATGCTGGGGATGTTGTCGAGATGGATGCGCGCCAGCGCCTGCATCCGAAGGTATTCGTGCGCGCCCACGGTGGGGGCCTTCAACACGGTGTTTTCGGGCTGGAACGTCCAGCAGATAAACGCCGTGAATGCGCCGCCGTTGACGGCCCCCTCCTCCAGGGCCCGGGCATAGGCGGCGGCTTGGCCAATGGGGTCGGCAACATCCGGAAGCCTCCCCTGCCCCACCATCCGGGCGAGGGACCGATCCTGCTGCGCCCGCACAACCTCCAGGTGCTCGATGCGATCCTCGAGGGTCTCAACGTGCCCGAACATCATGGTGGCGCTGCTCGCCAGGCCCAGCCCGTGCGCGACGTCCATCACCCCCATCCACTCGCCCGTCGTGGCCTTCAACGGCGCAATCCGCTTCCGCACGCGGTCCACGAGGATCTCGCCACCGCCGCCCGGCAACGAACCAAGGCCCGCCGCCTCGAACTGCCGGAGCAAGTCCTCCACCGGCTCCCCGAACACCTCCTGGAAGTGGATGAACTCCGACGGGCTGAACCCATGGACGTTGAAGCCCGGGTATCGATCGCGGACGTGGGAGAGGAGGTCGAGGTACCATTGCTTGCCGAGGCGCGGATGATGCCCGCCTTGCATGAGGATCTGGGTCCCGCCCAGCGCGATGGTCTCCTCGATCTTCCGGTCCAGTTCCTCGTGGGTGATCACGTAGGAATCCCCGTCCTTCTCCGTCCGCCAGAACGCGCAGAACTTGCAATAGACGTTGCAGACGTTGGTGTAGTTGACGTTGCGATCGACGATGTAGGTGATCGTGTCCGCCCCGCGCCCCGCATGGGCCGTCGCCCGGGCAAGCCTCCGGCGGCGGTCCGCCAACAGGCCCAGCTCCGGCAAGGGCAACGTCGCCAGCCGCACGAGGTCCGACGCCGAAACCCGCGCGCCGTCCCACGTCGCCTGAATCAAGCCGTCCATCGAAGCATGACCCGCCATGCCGCGAGGATACCCCCGAACGCGGAAAACGGCCAACCCCGGCCTCGCAGGCGCACGCTGAGCCGGCCCGAGGCAACACTCCGGGCTGGAGTCCCAGAGGCTCTTGGCCGAACTCAACGCTGGGAACCCGGCAGTCCCGATCCTGTTGGCGGACGCAGGACGCAGGTGCGTTGCTGGAAGGAGAAGGAGGATGAAGGAGGGGCGACAATACGAGCGCTCCGCACGTCACCACAAGTGCTCCCCACGTCACCACAAGTGCTCCCCACGTCACCACAAGTGCTCCCCACGTCACCACAGGTGCTCCGCGCGTCACCACAGATGCTCCCCACGTCACCACAGGTG
>JBJSZF010000102.1:0-12223 GCA_046090125.1 Verrucomicrobiota bacterium | reverse complement strand
CCTCCAGCCGTTCGGGTACAAGCCCGGGCTGGAGTCCACGCGCAGGCTGGCCGCGCGGGTGGGCAATCCCCACGAGGCGCTCCAGTTCATCCATGTCGCGGGAACCAACGGCAAGGGCTCCACGTGCGCGATGCTGGACGCCATCTACCGCGCGTCCGGCAGGCGCGTGGGCCTCTATACCTCGCCGCACCTGGTGCGCTTCAACGAGCGCATCCGCGTGCAAGGCGACTCCATCCCGGACGAGGCACTGGCCCGCATCGTGGAACGGGTGCGCGACGCGGCGACGGACGCGTCACCCCCGTTGGTTCCGACGTTCTTCGAGTTCGTGACGGTGGTGGCGCTGCTGTGGTTTGTGGAGAGCCGGGTGGACCTGGTCGTGTGGGAGACCGGCCTGGGCGGCCGCATGGACGCCACCAACATCGTCACGCCGCTGGCCGCCGTGGTGACGCAGGTTGGGCTCGACCACATGAACGTCCTGGGTCCGACGATCGGCCACATCGCGTCCGAGAAAGCGGGCATCTTCAAGGCTGGCGTGCCAGCGCTGACGTCGGCGACGGAGCCGGACGCGCTGGCGATCCTGGAGTACAAGGCGCGGGAGCTGGGCGCGCCCTTCCTGCACGTGGGGCCATCGGCGGTGGAGCACTTCCGGTTTGAGCTGCCGCTGCTCGGGGAGCATCAACGAGCGAATGGCGCGCTGGCGGCCGCGACGGTTCGGATGTTGCGCTTTCTGTTGCCGGTTTCGGACGAGCAGATGGCGGCGGGGTTTGCGTCCGTGCGCTGGCCGGGGCGGTTGCAGGTGCTGAAGCGCGGGGCGCAGACGGTGTTGGTGGACGGCGCCCACAACCGGGACGGGGTGGCGTGCCTGAAGGCGGCGCTGGAGCGGCACTTCCCGGGGCGGCCGCCGGTGTTGGTCCTGGGCATGTTGGCCGACAAGGAATGGGAACGCATGGTCCGTGAGTTGGTGCCGGTGGCGTCGCGGGTGATCACGGTGCCGGTGTCGAGCCAACGGGCGGTGTCGGCGGCGGACTTGCGCACGGCGTGCCTGGCGAGCGGCGTGACGCGCCCGGTGCGGGCGGTGGACTCATTGGCAGAGGGATTGCGCGCGTGCGCGGCGGACCCGTTCGTGGTGGTGACCGGATCCTTGTACTTGGTCGGGGAGGCCCTGGAGTGCCTGGGCGAGGCGCGGCTGGTGCCCGGACAACGCGGGCTCAACGAGTGGTCGCCCCCGGGCACGGCGTTGCCCGGAAGCCGCGTGCCATGAGGAGTCCCCATGCCGCCAGCGCGATGCCCGCCGCGACGTCGGCGGCATAGTGGTAGCGCAGGTACAGGGTGGAGACGCACAGGCCTGCCGCCGGTGCGGCGACCCACGCGAGGCGTTGCCAGCGTCGTTGCCATGCGTCGAAGGCCACGCAGTACAACGTCGTGGCGACGTGCAGGCTGGGGAAGACGTCGATGCCGTTGCAGCCCATTCGTACGATCCCGTCATTGAGTCGGCCGACGATGCCCAAGGGCAAGGGCGGGAGTTCCGCGGACAGGTACACGAACGGGCCCGACGCGGGCGCGGCGCAGTATCCGGCGAACCCCACCGCCTGAATCCAGCAGAAGCCCGAGATGAACCGCCGCGCCCTTGCGGGCTCGTGGGACAGCCACCCGACGAGATAGCCCGCGTAGCCCACGAAGAAGGCCATGTAGCAGGCGGACAACGCCTCCGTCAGCCATAGGGCGTGCCAAGGGGACCACGCGAGGGCGGGCGTCTCGTCGAGCCATTGCCGGTCCCATGCCAGCAGGGCGGCATCGGCCCGCCCATGGACGAGGCGCGGGACGTCCACTCCCAGTCGGAAGTAGAACACAATCATTGCGGCGGGCACGGCGGCCATGCGCCAGCGGGCGGAGGTCACGGTTGCCCGGGCGTGGTCTCGGGCGACGGCGATGGCGGCCAGGGCGAGGAGACCCCAAGCCACCCAAGGGGCGGCATCGGCGGCTCCCAATCGGGAATAGGCCCAGGCCCCAAAGCCGCCGAGGAGCAGGGCGCAGGCCGCCTCATGGCCATCGATGACAGGCCGCCGACCTGCGGAGCGGGATGGTGCATCGGGGACGCGGGGAGTTGGAGCGTCCGGGTTTCCCGTGACGCCGGAGCCGGGGCGGCGCATCGCCGTCCTTGAGGGCGGGCCTTGGGGGGAGGCGGGGCCTAGACCTTGCCGATCCACTTCCGGTCCTCCCACACGGCGCGGAGGGAGACGGCATTGCGGCCGTCCAAGACGTGGCTGGCGGCCTTGAGCAGGCGCCCGCGCTTGAGTGCCTGCCACGCGTCGCTGGCGTTGATGGCGACGTGCTGGAGGACGGACGGGTCCCGGTAGCAATCGATCATGCAGCGGGTGCAGCCGTCGCGGATGAGCTTGGAGTCATCCCACTCGTACACGTTGCACATGGGGGACTCCCAGAAATGGCACCGGTAGAGGTTGAGGTGCCAGTCCAGGTAGAAGTACTTGTGGCCTCCGAGACAACCGAAGCGTTCCTTCTCGCCCCGTACGTGCCGTTGCATCTCGTCGAGGGACTCGGTGGGGTTGACCACGGGGAAGCCGGACGTGCGCTTCATCTCCTTGATCTTCTCGAAGAGCCCGACGAGCTCGTCCGGGCTGAACGAGACGAGCCCTCCCTCGGAGAAGCTCATGTAGCTGCTTTGGAGTTGGGTGAGGGGGTAGCTGAAGGTGCAACTGGAGAACCCGAGGGACTCGAGGAAGGCGGGGAGCTTGTTGTAGTCCTCGATGAGGCGGCTGGCGGTGATGCTGGCGGTGGTCTGGATGCCGGCGCCGCGAAAGAAGTCGTTGGCGCGGCGAATCTTGCGACACACGTCTGGAAGGCCCCGGTTCTTCTCGTGCAGGGCGGCGTCGTGGGCATCGACGGACATGATGACGCTGCTGAGGCCATCGTTGGCCAGCGTGCGCATGTTGTCCTCGGTCCAGAGGCCGCCATTGGTGCAGATCATGGGGCGGATGCCCTGCCGCGCGGCATGGCGCACCATCCAGCGGAGCTCCCGGTGCACCAAGGGCTCGCCGCCCACGAACAGCAGGTAGCCGACGTGATTGCGGCGGGAGATGTCGATGACGTCGAGGGCCTCGCCGAGGGTGACGGACCGGCGCTTCTTGGGGTCAAACTGGGACCGGGCGAAGCCGCAGAAGCCGCAATCGGCGTTGCAGACGTTGGTGATGGCAAATTGCAGGTAGGCGGGCCCGCCGTGGGCCAGCACGTCCTTGAGCAGGCTCCAACCGGAGGCCACCGGGGCGGGGATGGGCTGCGTGACATCCCCAAGACGGGGATCCAAGGGCTGGCCAGGCGCTGGGGCGGGCACTTGGGAAAGGGTCACGGAGGAAGGCCTCGGGCCTGGGCTTGCTCGCGCCTCGCCACGTCAGGTCACGCCTGCGGGGGTGTCGGGCTGGGCAGGTCCGCGAACGGGTTCTGCCCAAAGTTTGAGGGGCGCTCGGCGGCGTTGGTGGGAATGCGCGGCGTGGAACCCGTCTTGGCCGCCTGAGCGGCGCGGGCTTGGTTGGGCGTGACGATGATCTGGTGGTTCTCCGCCGTCACGTGGGAGGACGGTGCGTCGCCGGTCTCCTTGGGGTTCTTGGCGCGCTTGTGCTTGGGCAATGGGCTCACCATCACGTTGATGGACCGGCCGATGAGCTTCGGCGTCATGTCCGCGTGGCCCCATGGGGCAAGGTCCTCGAGGAACTTGTTGACGACTTGGAGCCCGATTTCGGTATGGGCCATCTCGCGGCCGCGGAAGCGGAGGGCGATCTTGAGCTTCATGTCCTCGCAGAGGAAGCCCACGGCATGGTCGAGCTTGATGCCCAAGTCGTGCGGGTCGATCCGCGCCGACAACTGGACCTCCTTCACCATGTTGATGTGCTGGGTCTTCTTGGAATCGCGCTCCTTCTTGGCCAGCTCGTACTTGAACTTGCCGTAGTCCACGAGGCGGCAAACTGGCGGGACGGCCGCTGCGGCAATCTCCACGAGGTCCACGCCCTGGGTCCGGGCCAGGTTGAGCGCGGCCGGCAGGTCCATGATGCCGGCCTGTTGGCCGTCCTGGCCAATGACGCGCACCTCGCGCGCACGAATGCGGCCATTGACGCGGTGAAGCGGCTGCTGCGGTTGGTTGCGGGAGAACGGGCGGTTCAAAGGACCGCCTCCGGTTCAGGGTGAAGCATGCGATTGACCAAAACCATCGGTGACGACAACTAACGTGGGACGGTATTATGGCCCCCGTCGTGTCGTCGCAAGCCAAATTTCCGGCCATCCTTGCCCTCTTCCTTGCCGTGCACCTGGCGTGGAGGGGCATCGGCGGCCCACCAACGCCCGGCCCCGATGCCGCCGCCGCCGCCGCCGTCCTGCGTCGAGAGTTCGAGGCCGCCGTCGTCGCGTGGAGGTCCGCGGAGCCGTCCCACACCAATTCCCTGCCGCTGGTCCACGATCTGTGCCGCCTTTCCTACGACCTTGCGAGCCTCCAGCCCGACCATGAGCCACGAGCCCGCATCACCCAGGTGGGCATCGCGGCCGCCGAGGCCAGCCTCGTGCGCCACCCCACCTCCGCCCGCACGCACTACTACCTTGCTCTGAACCTCGGCGAGTTGGCCCGCACCAAGAACGTGGGGGCGCTTCGGCTCCTGCCCCGGATCCGCGACTCGCTGGAGGCCGCCCGAAAGCTCGACGAGTCCATCGACCATGGCGGGCCGGACCGGACGCTGGGCCTGCTGTATCTCGAGGCTCCGGGATGGCCCGCAAGCATCGGGTCCAAGGCCAAGGCCCGCGCCCATTTCCTGCGGGCGATGGCCCTCGCGCCGGAGCATCCATCGAACCACCTCTGCCTTGCGGAGGCCCTGCTTCGCTGGCGCGAGGCCGACGCCGCCGCCGCGCGTCTCGCGTCGTTGGATGCGCTCTGGACGAATGCGCGGGCGCGGCTGGCGGACCCACGATGGGCCGCCGACTGGACGGATTGGACCGGGCGTCGCGAGGCCCTGCGGAAGGCGCTGTCGGGAGGCCAACGATAGGCAGGCGCGGTGGCTTCCATTTCGCCCGGCAGCCCGCGTACCCTCGACCCGTGGCCTCCCCTGTTTTGAAACGATCCTCCCGCCGTCCTTGGCTCGTCGTGGCGCTCGCATGGGCGGCCATGGGTGCGGATGCCCAGGGTGCCAGCCCGTTGCCGCCGACGCAGGCCCTTGGGAGCCTTCGCCTCGCGGACCCTGGCCTTGTGGTGGAGGCCGTTGCGGCGGAGCCGGACGTCGTGAGCCCCGTGGCCATGGCCTGGGATCATCGCGGGCGATTGTTCGTGGCAGAGATGCGCGATTATCCGTCCGCCGTCACGGGCGGGACCGTGCGGTTGTTGGAGGATCGCGATGGCGACGGGCGCATGGAGACCAGCATGGCCTTCGCCGAGGGCCTGCCCTTTCCCAGCTCCGTGCTCCCTTGGCATGATGGCGTCCTGGTGACGGCGGCTCCCGACGTGGTGTTCCTTCGCGACGCGAACGGGGATGGCCGCGCGGACGAACGCCACGTCGTGTTCACGGGCCTTGGGACAGGCAACCAGCAACTCCGGGCCAACGGGCTCGCTTGGGATCTCGAGGGCTGGGTGCTGGCCGCGAACGGGCGAAGCGACGGCTCGGTGCGGCCGGTGGAGGCGCGTGCATCCGGAGGTTGGACGCGCGTGGATGCTGCGGCGCATCCCATCCGCGGGCGCGACCTCCGCCTTGACCCGCGCTCGGGCGCCATCCAAACCCTCGCGGGCCGCAGCCAATTTGGGCTGGGGCTCGACGACTGGGGGAATCGTTTCCTCTCCTGGAACACCATCCCCGCGCGGCACGAGGTCTTTCCGGATGCCTTCCTGGACCGGAACCCTGCGACGGCGGGAGCCAACGTGCTCGTGGACACCCTGCCGCCCGGCGACGCGGGCGAGGTGCATCCGCTCAGCCCCGCGCCGCGCGTCTTCAACAACGAGTCCGCCAGCCACTTCAACGCCTTGTCGGGCCTTCATGTGTTCCGGGGCCACGGCCTCGGGCCGGCGTACCATGGCAACCTGTTCGTGGGCGAAAGCCTTCGGAACCTGGTCCATCGACGGGCGGTCGAGCCCCGGGACGTGACCTTCCACGCCGTGCGTCGCGACCCGCCCGGACGCGAGTTCCTCGCGAGCACGGACCCGTGGTTCCATCCGGTGGGGTTCTCGACGGGCCCGGACGGCTGCTTGTACGTGGCGGATTTTTACCGGGAGTTTGTGGAGCACCCGGACTGGGTGGCCAAGGACATGCGCGGCCGGGTGGAATGGTCCCGGGGCCGCGAGCATGGCCGGATTTGGCGGGTGCGAGCGGCGGGAGGGGTGCGAGCGGCGGCGCGGTCGTTCGAGGGGGCCACGTTGGCGGAATGCGCGCGCCGTCTCGACAGCAGCAACGCGTGGGAACGGGAGACGGCGCATCGGCTTCTCCTCGAGCAGGGGGCCGCCGCCGTTTCCCCAAACCTCGGGGAGCTGGTCGTGCGCGGCGGCCATCCGGAGTCGCGCGTGCGGGCGTTGCATGTCCTGCATCGGACGGGGGGCGTCCCGCCATCGCTGCTGTCCGCTGCGGCGGCCGACCCGCATCCCAGGGTGCGCCAACACGTGGCCCACGTGGCCGGACTGGGGCTCGAAAACGCGCGCGCCGACGCGGCGTCCGGGCGCGGTATGGCCCGGCCGTCGCACCGGACCGTTGGGGAGATCTTGGCACGGTTGGCGATGGACCCCGACGAGCGCGTGCGGTTGGCGGCATTGTTGTCGATGGGGTCCTTGGAGGACGCCCCCTTGCGGGAGGACCTCCTGGCCCGCGTCGCGGCGTCCACCACCAACGCGTGGCTTCGGCTTGCGGCCGCCAGCAGCTCGGCGCTGGAACGTAGGGAGTGGCTGCCGTCCGCTCCGACTCCCGCCATGGCGCGGACGACTCCAGCGAGGCCGCCGACCGCGGCCGCCGACCGTGCGCGGGTCGTGGAGGAGTTCCGGCCGGCTCTGGAACTGAAGGGCGATCCTAGGCGCGGTGCCGCATGGGTTCGGCAGGCCTGCCTGGCGTGTCACGTGCTCCACGGGCACGGGCAACGGGTGGGGCCAGACCTCGTGGGCGTCTCCGGCAAGGATCCGGGGGCGTTGCTGATCGAAATCCTGGATCCCAGCCGCGTGGTGACGCCGGACCATGTGGCCCATGAGTTGCGCCTGAAGGACGGAAGGTCTTGGACGGGCGTGGTCGCCTCGGAAACGTCCACGCGCATCACCCTGCGGTTCCCGGGTGCGCCGGACATGTCCGTGGCCAAGACGGACGTCGCCGAGCTTCGTTCGACGGGACGGTCCTTGATGCCGGACGGCTTGGAGGACGGGTGGACGCGTGAGGACGTGGCCGGATTGGTGGCGTACTTGCGGGCCCCGGACCCGGCCCTTTTGGACGAGCCTCGCGCGAGGCCTTGAAGGGGCCGATGCCGCTGGCCAGGAACGATGCCGCAAGGGCCAGGGCTGACGGGGCCGTGAGGCAGGCGGTCGCGGCCTTGGGTGCATGGCAAAGGGGGGCGTCCCTCGTGGCTCGACTCGCCGGGCCTTCTGGATATCGTCGGAGGGCATGGCAACGGAATCCTCGGCGGCAAGCCCGGAGACGGCGCGGCGGATCAACCTGCGGCGGCCCGACGTGATGGAGGCGGTGGGGGCGCAGGTGGTGGCGCATTATCGGAGCGAGGTGGTGGAGCGCCTGAGGGCGCGGGGCGGCACGGTGTCCTTCGGCGGCCTGACTATCCACCTCGCGAAGGAGTTTGGCTTTTGCTACGGGGTGGAGCGGGCCATCGACCTGGCGTATGCGGCGCGCCGCGTGTTCCCGGAGCCCAAGCGGATCTTCCTGCTGGGCGAGATCATCCACAACCCGGAGGTGAACGACCAGATTCGCAACCTGGGCATCGTGTCGGTGTCGCCCAAGCCCGACGACGCCGAGCTGGAGGCGTTGAACCTAGGGTCGGACGACGTGGTGATCATCCCGGCGTTTGGGACGGAGGTGGGCACCCGGCGGCGGATTGAGGCGCGCGGGTGCGTGACGGTGGACACGACGTGCGGCGACGTGATGAGCGTGTGGAAGCGCGTGCGGGGCTACAGCAAGGACGGGGTCACCAGCATCATCCACGGCAAGGCCAAGCACGAGGAGACCAAGGCGACGACATCCCAGGCGACGGCCTATGGCTCCGGTCATTACCTGGTGGTGTTCACGCTCGAGGAGGCCGACGCCGTGTGCCGCTACATCGAGCACGGCGGCGACCGGTCCGCGTTCCTCGAACGATTCAAGGGGGCGTACTCGGCCGGGTTCGACCCGGACGTCCACCTGGTGTCGGTTGGGGTGGCCAACCAGACCACGATGCTGCGGGGCGAGACCGAGGAGGTGCAGCGCCGCATTCGCGCGGCGATGGAGCGCCGGTATGGCGTGGGCGCGATTGGGGATCACTTCCGGGTGTTTGACACGATCTGCGGGGCCACTCAGGACCGGCAGGACGCACTCAGCAAACTGCTGCAGCAGCCGATGGACCTGTTGATCGTGGTGGGTGGCTACAACTCCTCCAACACGTCCCACCTGGCCGAGATGGGGGAGAAGGTGTTGCCCACCTACTTCATCAAGAACGCTGCGAAGATGGCCTCCGCGCGCAAGATCCGGCATTGGAACCAGCACATCTCGCAGGAGGTGGAGACGCCGGATTGGCTGCCCTTGGGCCGCCCGATCACGGTCGGCATCACGGCGGGCGCGTCCTGCCCCAACAACCTGATCGAGGACACCATTCGGAAGCTGGTCGAGCTCCGGGGGCTGTCGCTCGCGGCCTTCATGGCGGGGGCGTGAGCGAGGGTAGGGGAGCGGGAAGCGAGAGGCGGGCGGAGCGTGAGGTTGACCCTTGGGGCGCCGGGCGGGGAGGGTTTCGCCATGATCACCACGGGCGGAGAACGAGCGGGGCTTGCGACGGGGTCGCGTCGCGGGTTTCTCAGGCGGGTCGGCGGCATGGGGTTGGCGGGGCTGGGACTCGCGGCGGCGGGCGTTGGGTGCGCCGCGCTGGGGACGTCGCGTCGGCCATTGAAAGTCTTGGTTTGGGACGAGCGCCAGCCGGCGCAGAGGCAGGCGTATCGCGAGGGGCTGGGGGTGCGCGTCGCCCGGCACCTGCGCGGCTGCGCGGGCCTCGATGTGACGGAAGCCTTGCTGGACGACCCCGGGCAAGGCCTCGGGGCGTTGGACTCCATGGACGTCGTGGTGTGGTGGGGGCACGTGCGGCACGCGGAGATCGAGACTGCGACGGCGCTGCGCGTGGTGGAGCGGATTCGGTCGGGGCGGCTGGGATTGGTGGCGTTGCATTCGGCGCATTGGTCGCGGCCGTTCGTGGAGGCGATGGCGGCCGTGGCGCGCGACCGGGCGCTGGCGGCGCTAACGCCGGGAGAACGCGCCCGCGCGGTGGTGACAGAGTCGGAGCTGTTGCCCCGGCCGTTCATGGCTCCGTCCTACCAGGAGCGCCGGTCGCCGTCGGTCTTGTACAAGCGCCCGCCGACGGGTCCGGTGGAGGTGCGGCTGGTCCGGCCCAACTGCTGCTTCCCGGCGTATCGCGGCGACGGCAAGCCCAGCGAGGTCTGGGTGAAGCTGCCGCGGCATCCGATCGCGCGGGGCCTGCCCTCGACGTTCACGATCCCGCAGACGGAAATGTACGACGAGCCGTTCCACGTGCCGGACCCGGACGAGGTCGTGCTGGAGGAGCACTGGGCGGCGGGCGAGTGGTTCCGCAGCGGCTCGGCATGGCGGCTTGGGGCGGGGCGTGTGTTCTACTTCCGTCCCGGGCACGAGACGTACCCGGTGTTTGAGAACGCGTGGGCTTTGAAGGTGGTTGAGAACGCCGTGCGCTGGGCCGGGCTCCGGGCCTAGGGCGGGGTTCGGCCCCACGGCCTAGAACTTGGGCAACACGTTGGTAATGCCGCCGTACACGGGCATCGAGTCGGGGCCGATGCGGCGGGAGAGGCGCTGGAGGTCGCGTTCGAGGCGGCGTCGCTGGGCGGCATGGTCGGGGTCCTGCCACAGGTTGCGTTGCTCGTGGGGATCCGAGGGAAGGTGGTACAGCTCGCCCGTGAAGCGGTCGGGCGTGCCGTCGCCGTGGGGGTAGCGGATGAGCTTCCACTCGGCGGTGCGGATGCCGCGGACGTTGGGGGTGTAGGGGAACTGGGGCTCGTAGTTGTACTCGTAGAGGAAGGCGTCGCGCCACCGTGGCCTGTGGCCCCGGGCGAGGGGGACCCAGGAACGGCCCTCGATGCCGGGCAACGGCCGGGCTCCGGCGATGTCCACGATGCTGGGGGCGAGGTCCAGACTGAGGACAAGGTTGCTCACGACGAGGCCCGGGCGGGCGATGGCCGGATGGCGGACAAGGAGGGGGATGCGCAGGCTTTCCTCGTACATGGTCCGCTTGTCCACGCGGCCGTGCTCGCCCAGCACGAAGCCGTTGTCGCTCGTGAAGATGACGACCGTGCGATCAAGCTGGCCTGATTCTTCGAGGGCCGCGAGGAGCCGGCCCACGCTCTCGTCCACGGAGAGCAAGGTGGCGAGGTAGGCGCGCACGAAGCGGTCGTAGGACTTCTGCCCGTAGAGCGGCCCCTCGAGCCCGTGCCACGTGGGCAGGCTCTCGCGCAGCCACGAGGGCTTGCCCGGGCCGGAGTGGTCGTCGGCGTTGGGCGGGCGCGCGATGGGGATGGCGTCGAGGGCGTGCTCGAAGCGCGGCTCCGGCTGTATGGGGCCGCCATGGGGGGCCTTGTGGCCCAGCACGAGGAGGAAGGGCTTGGAACGGGGCCGCGCCAGCCACGCGACGGCGTGGTCGGTGACGGCCGTGGTGTAGTAGCCGGGAACCTTGCGGCGGACGCCGTCGTCGTTGAACTCGTTGTCGAAGTAGTTGCCCTGGCCGCGGTGGCTGAACCAGTGGTCGAACCCAGGCCGCTTCTCGTCGTTGTCCTCGCCAATGTGCCACTTGCCGACGTAGGCGGTCTCGTACCCGGCGTCGTGGAGCCGCGTGGGGTAGCCGGGCAGGGCGTTGGGATACTCGGTGAAGTTGTTGCGGACGCCGTGCTGGCGGGCGTAGCGGCCGCTGAGCAACGACGCGCGGCTGGGCGAGCAGAGCGAGGTGGTGACGAACACGTTGGCGAAGCGCACGCCCTCGCGCGCCAATCGGTCCATGTTGGGGGTTTGGACGACGCGGTTCCCGGCGCATCCCATCGCGTCCCAGCGTTGGTCGTCGGTCAGGATGACGAGGATGTTGGGCCGGTCGGGAGCTGCGGCCATCAAGCCCAGGCTCCAGCCCAAGGCGAGCATCGCGAAAGGCCGTAGGAGCCGTCGAAACCAGGAACTCGTTGGCATGGGGCAAGGCAACCATGGCGGGACGGCTGCCGCGAGGGCGAAGGGAGCGGGGTGCGAGGGACGCTGGGAGCGCGCCCGTCCTCGGGCGCACCCCAAGTGCATCCCGAAGGGATGCCAGCCTGTATCGGGTGGTTGAGCGAAGCGACACCACCGGAATCCAGCACCCAAAAAAACCTCCAGCACCCCGGAGGGGTGCCAGCAACGTCGGATGGGCCGAGTTTTGGGATTCGTTCCCGCCCCGTGTTCGCCGCGCCTCCGTGAGATGCCGTCGGGCCGGGATGCCGGAGGTGCGGGAAGCGGTGGGCGAGGAGCGGGAACCGGGGGGGGCGATCCCCCGTTACCCCGGGGTTTGCGGGAGGTGCGGACGCGAAGCGCTCACGGCTTGGACGGCGCGCGGCCCGTTCCCATCCGGAGGACGTGGAGGCGGCGGGCGTCCAGCGGGCCGAACTCCTCGGGCGGGCGGCGGGGCCAGCGGACAACGACGCGGTCGGCACGGGGCGCGTTGCCGAGACCGAAGTGGAGCCGGGGGTCGTTGCTGGAGCAGTAGCCCTCGTTGGGCTGGGCCTGGCGCCATTGGATGGCGGATCCCGCGTGGAGGGCAACCACGGCGTTGCGGACCTCGCGCCCCTGCGCGTCCACGAGGCGCAACTGGATCCATGGGCCCTGGGTGCCGGCGAGGTTGCGGAGGACGCGCACGGGGCCGTTGCGCTGGATGACGACGAGGTCGATGGCGCCGTCGTTATCGAGGTCGCCCGCCGCGAGGCCGCGGGCGACGCCAGGGACGTGGGCGGCCTCGCCGGCGTTGGGCACGAACTGGAACT
>JBJSZF010000101.1:0-3689 GCA_046090125.1 Verrucomicrobiota bacterium | reverse complement strand
CATTACCACCGGTTGGGCGCTGGCGGTGACGTTTGCGGTGTATTGCGTCAACGCGTTCAGCGGGGCGCACCTGAACCCGGCGGTGACGGTGGGCTTGGCGTCCATCGGGAGGCTGGAGTGGGCGATGGTCCCGATCTACGTGGCGGCGCAGATGGCGGGGGCGTTCGTGGGGGCGGCCTTGGTGTGGTTGGCCTACTTGCCGCACTGGCGGCTCACGGACGATGCCGGTGCCAAGCTCGCTGCGTTTGCCACCGCGCCCGCCGTCCGAAGCCCGCTCGCCAACGTCGCGTGCGAGGCCATCGGGACCGGCGTCCTGATGCTGGGCGTCCTCGCGATTCTCTCGCCTGCGAACTTGGTCCCCAACACGGGGTTCGAGAAGGGGTTCGCGCCGGCGTTGGTGGGCGTGATCGTGTGGGCCGTGGGCATCTCGCTGGGCGGCCCGACCGGGTACGCGATCAACCCGGCCCGCGACCTGGGGCCGCGCATCGCCCATGCGGTGCTGCCGGTCGCGGGGAAGGACGCGTCCGACTGGTCGTATGCGTGGGTGCCGGTCGTTGGGCCGCTGCTGGGTGGCGTGCTCGGGGCCTGGGTGTACCGGCTGTTGTGGGGCGCGTGATGCACGCCGAGGACCCGCGCCGCGTTTTTTCGAGGCTCTTGAACCGTGTCCCCATTTTGAATCCCCCATGAAAGCTATCCTTGCCCTGGACCAGGGCACCACCAGCTCACGCGCCATCTTGTTCGACCACTCCGGCGGGGTGGTGGCGATGGCCCAGAAGGAGTTCCCCCAGTTGTTCCCGAGGCCGGGCTGGGTCGAGCACGACCCCGCCGCCATCTGGTCGTCTCAATGGGAGGTCGCGCGCGACGTGCTCGCCAAGGCGGACCTCTCCCCGACGGACGTCGCGGGCATCGGCATCACCAACCAGCGGGAGACGACGCTGGTGTGGGATCGGAAGACGGGCCGCCCGATCCACAACGCTATCGTGTGGCAGGACCGGCGGACCGCCCCGATGTGCGACGCCCTGAGGCGGCGTGGCTTGGCCCCGTTGGTCCGGCGCAAGACGGGGCTCGTGGTGGATGCGTACTTCAGCGCGACCAAGGTGGCGTGGTTGTTGAAGCACGTGCCCGGCGCCATGGCGCGGGCGCGGCGCGGCGAGCTGGCCTTTGGAACGGTGGACTCGTGGCTCGTCTGGAACCTCACGGGCGGACGGGTGCACGTGACGGACGCGAGCAACGCCTCGCGGACGATGCTCTACAACCTGCGCACGGGGGACTGGGACGACGAGTTGCTGGGGATCTTCGGCGTGCCGCGCTCGATGCTCCCGGAGGTGCGGTCGTCCAGCGAGGTGTACGGCGAGGCCAGGCTGGGGTCGGTGCCGGTGCCGATCACGGGCATCGCAGGCGACCAGCAGGCGGCGTTGTTCGGCCAGGCGTGCCATGCGCCGGGGATGGCCAAGAACACGTATGGGACGGGCTGTTTCATGCTGATGCACACGGGCGAACGGTTGATTCGGTCCAAGAACAACCTGCTGACGACGGTCGCATGGCGCGTGGGCAGCAAGACGGAGTTTGCCCTGGAGGGAAGCGTGTTCATCGCGGGCGCGGCGGTGCAGTGGCTTCGCGACGGGCTGGGGATCATCCAGTCGAGCGCGGACGTGGAGGCGTTGGCGGCATCGGTGTCGGACAACGGCGGGGTGTACGTGGTGCCGGCGTTCGCGGGGCTGGGGACGCCGCACTGGGATGCCTACGCGCGCGGCGCGATCCTGGGCCTCACGCGTGGCAGCACGGCCGCGCACGTGGCGCGCGCCACCCTGGAGGGGATCGCGTTCCAGGTGCGCGACGTCCTCGAGGCGATGCACCGGGACGCGGGCATTCGCCTGCGGGAGCTGCGCGTCGATGGTGGAGCCTCCACCAACAACCTGCTCATGCAGTTCCAGTCCGACATCCTGGGCGTGCCGGTGGTCCGGCCGCGGGTGGCCGAGACGACGGCGCTGGGCGCGGCCTACCTGGCCGGGCTGGCCACGGGGTTTTGGGAGGATCGACGCGACATTGCGCGGCAATGGCAGGTGGACCGGCGGTTTGCGCCGGGGATGCGGCCGGCGCCGCGCAAGGCGTTGATCCAAGGCTGGGAGAAGGCGCTTGGGCGTTCCAAGGCATGGGCCGCGGAGGAGTGACATCGCGAGGGGATTGGGGAACGCCGCGTGGGGGCACGCGGCCTGTCGTTCGGGGAGGGTTCGTGGACGTGGCATGAAGTCGTTGGTGGCTGGCATTCGCAGGGCGCTGCACGGGCCGTGCGCGGTCCCGTTGGGCGCGCCGTTGATGGTGGCGGTCTCGGGCGGGGCGGACTCGATGGCCTTGCTCCATGGGCTGGCGCGATTGCCGCGTCGGCATGGCCATGCGTTGGTGGTGGCGCACCTGGACCACGGGCTGCGGGGCGAGGCGTCGCGTGAGGACGCGCGGTTCGTCCGGGAATGGGCGGGCAAGCTGGGCGTCCCCTTTCTCGGGGAGACGGTGTCGGTCCGCGACGCGGCCGAGCGGACGCGGGAGGGCCTTGAGACGACGGCGCGGCATTTGCGGCACCAGTTCCTGGCGAGGATGGCCGTGGAGACGGGGGTGGCGCACGTGGCGTTGGCGCATCACGCACGCGACCAGGCGGAATTGTTCTTCCTGCGGTTGATGCGCGGCTCCGGAACGGAGGGGTTGGCCGGGATGCGGCATCGGGGGCCGTCGCCGGCCGAGCCCTCGGTGACGTTGGTGCGGCCGTTGCTGGAGGAGTCGCCGGACGCGCTCCGCGAGGCGTTGGCCTCGGAGGGCTTGCCGTGGCGCGAAGACGTCACCAACGAAGACACGAGCATCCCGCGCAATGCCATCCGTCACGAGTTGCTGCCCGTGTTGCGGCGGCTGGCAGGGCCGTCGGCCGAGGCGCTCGTGGTGCGGGCGATGTCGGTGTTGCGGGGGGAGTCGGACTTCGTGGACGCGGCGTTGGAGAGGGCGTTGATGGAGGGGCAAGCGATGGAGGGCTTGCCCTTGGCGTTGCGGCGGCGCGCGGTGGTTCGGCAGTTGATCGCGTTGGGGCACGAGCCCACGCACGAGCTGGTGGCGCACCTTGCGCAGCGACCGGGCAAGGCGCGGCACGTTGCGGGCGGGAGGGTGGTGGTCGCCCGCGGCGGCGCCGCAGGCGGGGTGCGCCGGGGACAGGAGGCTGGACGACCGGGCCCGGACGTGCGCGGCGGGCGGCCAATCCGCGTGCCGTTGAAGGGCGACTCGGGTGCCGCCCCATTGCCCGACGGTCGCATGGAGTGGGCCATCACGATGCGAAGGCCGGACGTTCGCCGCGCCCGGGCGGCGCAGGGGAAGGCGTGGATGGACGCGGACGTGGTGGGTTCGTGGTTGCGGTTGCGCCGATGGAGGGTGGGCGACCGGTTCCGGCCGCTGGGCGCGCCGGGGAGCGCGAAGGTGGGGGACCTGTTCACCAATCGTCGCGTGCCTGTCGAGGAGCGCGCCGGGCGGTGGGTGGCGGAGGCGCGGGACGGGACGTTGTGTTGGGTGGAGGGTTGGCCGTGCGGGGAGGCGTTCAAGGTGACGCCCGGAACGCGGCGTTTCCTGAAGATTCAGCTCAAGCGCGCCAAGGTGAAGAAGACGGCGAGGGCATCCAACGGGTGAGTGCAAGACGCCGGTTCGCCGGGAGCGCG
>JBJSZF010000100.1:0-12224 GCA_046090125.1 Verrucomicrobiota bacterium | reverse complement strand
CGAATATCGCGGCCCGGGCTCCACCACCCCCACCGAGGGCAGCACCAATGGCACGCTGCGGGAACTGCGCACGCTCTGGTACGACCAAGCCCAGGGCTTCATGCAGGCCTTCAACCACGAGGGACGCGTCTTCGTCGAAATCCTTGGCGACCTCCGCGCCGACGGCGTCACCCGCAACCCCCTCGGCTTCGAGATCGTCGATGTGGTCAAGCAACCCGCCCCCCTCGACCTCGACTGCGACCTGGGCGAGCGGCTCGTGCCACCCCAAGGCGGTTCCCTCACCGATCTTGCCCCCCACGAGGTCGTCCAAGGGACCTCGCCCAGCTTCGTCTTCAAGTTCATCGAGGCGGGCGACCCCGTCCCGCGCCTCTACGCCGCCCGCGCTACCGGCGGCCTCAACGACTGCCTCGTCCATTGGATGGAGAAGGGCGTCGAGGACATCCGCTGGCCCAAGTACCTCGGCCGACACCGGCTCGTCTGGCCCAACGACGTCAACCGCTACAGCCACTACCTCCGCCCCGCCGCCGCCACCGACGCGGAGGCCCTCCAGACCGCCATCGCGATCGCGCCCCAAAACGTCCCCATGATCTCCGACCAGGACATCATGGACATCCCGCGCGCCAAGCTGACGGCGGACTCCAATTTCTACACCCAGCTCGACGAGGCACACCCCTTCCACCGCACCCTCCTGCGCTACACCGTCTCCGGCCACGTCGGCTTCGAGCGCGTGTTTTCCTGGCTCGACTCCGCCCTTCGCGACGAAGCCTTCTCAGGTTCCCTGGCGACCAACCTCACCGCCGTCGCCAACTACGTGGGCTACGCGGACCGCCTCGCCGACTACAACGACGCCGTCGCCGTCGCCGATGCGAAGTACCAAGCCGATCTCCTCGCCTACCAGCGCTACCTCAGCGCTTCCAACCAGTACTCGGCGGACCTCGCCCTGTACCTCGCGTACGTCGCCAATCCGTCCGCCTACCCGCAGCCCGTCCCGCGCCCATCGCCCCCAACCTGGGCTGCCGAACCCGTCCGCATCGACATCCCGGCCCCCGGGCCCAACGTCCTCTGGAACAACGTCCTCGCCGCGCCACGCCTCGTGTCCGGTTCCGCACGCGTCGGCGACCGCATCCAGCCGCCTGTTGGCGAACCCGGCGGCACTGGAGCCTACCTCGCCGGCCACATCAACCCCAGCCAAGGCACCCTCTACAACCCCTCCGCCTACCTCGACCCCCTGGTCGTTGGCATCAACGCCGCCGCCGCCGGGGCCATCATCCCCGTCAATGCTATCCCCGGCCAAAACACCCTCGAGGTCTGGTGGTTCCGTCCCAGCAACCCCGCCGCCGGCCTGAACGCCGGCAATGCACGCCTCGGCTTCTCCGCCGTCCATTGGCCCGCCTATGTCGGTCGCTACACCGTCGAATGGCCCGATGCCGCCGACGAGATCGTCCTCGCCAGCCGCCTCGGCAGCGGAACCCTCGACCCGCTCCAAAGCAAGGGCACCATCTACGGCCGCAACGACCGCAACAGCCCCGGCTACAACCCCAACGAGGAACACGCCCTCATGTCCGGTGGCATGGCCTTCGCCACCCGCGACGACCTCAACATCACCTCCGGCACCGGCTACTCGTCCGCCCCGTATGTCCTCCTGGAGTACTCCGCCGCCGATGGCCGCCCCGCCATGCGCCCCTTCAAGGTGCTCCGCGAGAAGCCCGAGAAGGGATTCGTCTTCGACTACATCGTCCCGGCCGGGCAAATGATCCAGCCGCCGCCCCCTCTCACCTTCCTCCCCAAGCCCGTCGAGGGAACCGGCATGTACGCCACGGACTACAACACCGAGGTCCCCCAGGAAAACGGCGACGTCCCGGGCGGCTGGGATCCCCAAGGCAGCAACGGGGACTTCGGCCACTACGGCTCCTTCACGTGGCGCGACCGCAAGAACAACCTGTGGGTCTTCCGCGCCGCCCACGGCGGCATTCCCGCGCTTGCCGCCGGCTCCTATGACGTCGCCTCCGCCACCTTCCTTTCCCTATCCAACGCCGTCGCCGTCGTCGGCGAGGACTTCGCCCACGTCATCCATGCCTCCCGCCAGGATGAGCACCTCACCTTGCTAGCCCCCTCCGGCCTCCCAGCATGGCTCCGCATCGACGGCCTCCGCCTCCTCGGAAAGCCCGCCGCCGCCCACGTGGGCACCACCTCCATTCCCCTTCGTGTCGTGGACCTCTACGACGGAAGCACGGCCCCAATGACGTTGTCGTTGACCGTTGCTGCATCCGGTTCCGCGGTCGTCCAGGGCCCCCTACAGTTGCCCTCGCTCAACCCCCACACCGGCACCGAGGTCACCTTCTCGGACCGGCCCCCCTTCCTCGCCGCCTCGCCCGCCGCCTCCAACAGCTTCGCCATCCGCTATTACTACAAGACCCAGGAGGGTTTTGACTGGCCGGGGCTCGACACCCCCCCGGCCCCCGGCTCCATCGTCCCCTACCTCCGCCCCACGGACTCCAACGGCAACCCCGTCGGAAACCCCGCCGCCAAGGACACCGAGTCCCTCGCCATCGTCTATCGCCCCGTCTGGCCCGTGCGCGACCCCAAGGACTCGTCAAAGCCGCTGCCGACGCTCCCCTTCGGAGCCACCCTCGCGATGCCCGCCTTCAACCTGCCCGGCGTCCGCGACATGCGCACCGCACGCGTCCTGTACCAGCAATCCATCGCCGCCGACATCCAGGACCCCGCCGTCAGCGTCGTCCTCCACGACGCCACCCGGGCCAAGTTCTCGGACTTGGCCGACCACAAGCTGACGTCCATCCCCACCAGCATTCGCACGGAGTACAACCGCGGCCTCATCTACTTCCCGGGCCTGCCGCCCCACCTCGCCAAGCGCCTCTACGTGGATCCCAACCGCGGCACCAAGGGAGCCCTCGTCCTCAAGGGCGTCTTCAACCGGGCCGCCTTCGGGCTCGACTACACCCTGCTCAACGTCCTCCGCGGGTCGGACCTCCAGGCCGCCTTGGCCCTTTGCCCCGCCAGCGACAGCGAGCGCAAGCCCCTTTGGGACGCCCTCGTCCAGGATCTCGCCACCGACGTTGAGACCTTCATCGAGGATCCGGACGTCCCTGGCACCTACATCCCCGACGACGACCAAACCGTCTCCATTCCCGTCGGTGACCTCGCGGAGGTGCACAGCGACGAGACCGCCGTGGACTCCTACGCGCTCACGGCCACCGGCCCCGGCAACGGCTACGTCACCGTCATCGAGGCCAACGGCTTTGCCAAAACCCAGGAGGGCGACCCCGTGTCCATGCACGTGTTCAAGGTCGGCGGCACCCTCGAGGTCGGCGAGACCAAGGTTCTCCCCGCCGAGAACCCCCTCAGCGAGCTCGTGACCTTGCAGCACACCGCCGACCTCGCCGGGCGCTTCGACGAGTTCGAGTACGAGTGGAAGATCGCCGCCCCCGTCGATGGCGCGCCGCCCGAGGCGGACGCCACCATGTCCCGATACCAGTCCCTCGCCAGCGGCACCGACCTCCCGCGCCAGACCCTCGGTGGGGCTGGCATCCAAGCCCTCACCGACAACTACATCGTGATGCGCTACCGTCCGGTGAATCCTTCCCACCCCTTGAATGGCCAATGGTCCGCATGGACCGCGCCCAAGCTCGCCGAGGGCTGGATCAAGCGCGTGCTCGCCGGCATCAACCCCTTCAGCCAACGCCTGAAGGACATGTTCAACAACGCCATCAACACCGACGTCAGCCTCCTCACCCAGGCCGGACGCCGATGGGAGGGCGATGTCGCCCTCAACCTCGACACCATCAACAACTACGGCCTCATCGAGATCTACGAGACCGTCCTCCGGCGCGGCCGCATGCTCAGCATCGAGGCCGGGTTCAACTATGGCCCCGCCAATGACGCCCTCCTCCTCGCCGCCGGATACCTCCACGACCTTTACCTCGCCCTGGGCAACGAGGCATGGGCCGACGCCTCCAACCCCACCATCGGCATCGGCACCAAGGACGCGCGCTACGGCGACATCGCCACCGCCCTCTTCGCCTTCAAGGGCCAGGTCGCCAGCCTCTCCGACGAGGAGCTCGCACTCCTGCGCGGCCGCGACGACGTCCTCGTCCCCGGCGTCCGCACCGCCCCCGTCTATAACCGCCTCGTCTGGAACGACACCCGCGGCATCAACTCCGGCGAGGTGGTCTATGCGCTCAACTACAACATCAAGGAGGACCCCAGCAAGTCGCCCGACGGCGTCATCGACGCCCTGGACGCCTCCATCATGTATCCCCAGGGCCATGGCGACGCCTACGGCCACTACCTCACCTCCATCAAGGGCTACTACTCGCTCCTCTTGAACTCCCGGTTCGACTGGGTCCCCCGCATCGAGGCCGTCAACGTCCTCGGGCAGCCCGTCGCCGTCGATTACCAGGACGAGCGCAAGTTCGCCGCCGGGGCCGTCTCCATCGCCCGCGCTGGGCAGCAGGTCCTCGACCTCACCTGGCGCAAGGCCTACGGCAGCAAGGCCGACGCCTGGGAGGAGTTCGGCCGCACCCGCACCAACGCCCAAGCCACCTACACCACCCCGGCAGGCAACCGCTCCGTCGTCCGTCACTGGGGCCTCGACCACTGGGCCACCCGCACCGGCCTCGGCAGCTACGTCAACTGGGTCGTCGGCAACGCCGTCCTCATGCCCATCGACCCCGACGCCTCCCACGAGGGCATCCAAAAGGTGGACCGCACCACCGTCCCGGAGCTCCAGGAGCTCGCCACCCTCGGGGCCTCCCTCCAAACCACCATGGACGGGGCCGAGGCCGGCAACACACCCATGGGCATCCCCGAGGGCGGCATCGCCTTCGACCTCGACCCCAACGCCATCGTCGGTGCCCAGAACGGCACCCACTTCGAGCAGGTCTATCAACGCGCCAAGGGAGCCCTCAACAACGCCGTCGCCTCCTTCGACGACGCCAAGGGCGTGACCGCCCTCATGCGCGCCGAATTGGATTCCCTCGACGAGATGCGCGCCTCCGTCGTCCGGCAGGAAACCGCGTACAAGAACGCGCTCATCGACCTCTACGGCACGCCCTATACCGACGACATCGGGCCCGGCAAGACATGGCCCCAGGGCTACGCGGGGCCGGACCTGCTCCACTACGCCTACGTGGACGAGGTGGAGCAAACCTTCGACGGCACGCTCGGCGGTGACGAGGAGACCCAATTCTTCATCAGTACCCAGCTTCTCATGGACAAGAACCCCATCACCCGTGAGATCGATGTGGTCGATCCCATCGAGTGGGTGGACCGCGTGATGGGTTCGGGCTGGAAGGACTACACGAAGTCGGATTGGTACCAGACCAACAAGATCCTCACCTTTACGCTGGATGCCCACGGCTTCTTTACCAAGCCCGCCACGTGGACCGGCCGTCGTGCATCCCCGGGCAAGCTCCAACAGGCCATCTCCGACGTCATCGCCGCCCGTTCACGCATTATTTCCGCCGGGCGCGACGCCGAGGGTGCCCGCGAGGAAATCGCCATCGCCGCCCTCCAGTTCAAGGCGCTCCTCGCGCGCGCCCAGAAGGCCCATGACACCAGCCTCGCCCTCACCATCCAGGACGAGATCCTCGCGGACGCCCAGGCCGTCGGCGAGGTGGTGGACAAGGTCGAGGAACTCACCAAGGAGGCCCTGGAGGACGCCAAGGAGACCACGGACAAGGCCATCCCCGACTCCGTCATCGCAGGCGTCGCCGCCGGTGGCGATGTCCTGGCCCCGGCCGAGACCGCCGCCACCGCCGCCGCAAACGTCGCCAAGGCCGCCATCGACGGCGTCGATCTCGCCCGCACCATCGTTGAGAAGGCCCTGGAAACCGCCATCGAGACCCAGAAGCGCTGGATCGAGTTCGATGCGGGCAACGAGGAACGCATCCTCGAGATCAAGGAGGCCATGATCGAGCTGGGCATCGCCATCACCGGCTTGGAGGACCACCTGTTGATCATCAACGCCCGCCTCCGCGAGCACGACAACGCCTTCCGCGCCTACCGCACCCTGGTCGCCCAGGGCGACCGCATCCAGGAGGAGCGCATGGTCTTCCGCCAGCGCGCCGCCCAGGTCATCCAGGGCTATCGCACCCGCGACACGGCCTTCCGCCTGTTCCGGGACGAGAAGCTCGAGCGCTACAAGACCCTGTTCGACCTGGCCGCCCGCTACGCGCTCCTCGCGGCCAACGCCTACGACTACGAGACGGGCCTCCTCGGCACCACGCAGGGACGCAACTTCAAGAAGCGCATCATCGAGTCCCGCGCCCTCGGCGTCGTCCGCAATGGCGAGCCCCAGTTCGCGGGCAGCAACATGGGTGACCCCGGCATCTCCAGCACCCTCGCCGAGATGAAGGCCGACTGGGATATCCTCCGCGGCCGCCTTGGCTTCAACAACCCTGACGCCTACGGCACCACCGTCTCGCTGCGCACGGAGGCCTTCCGGATCCTCCCCACCAGCGATGGCGACTCCGTGTGGAAGGACATGCTCCACGGGGCCCGCACTCCCAACCTCCTCGAGGACGAGGACATCCGCCGTCATTGCATGCAGATCGACGACGGCTCCGGCCTGCCCGTTCCCGGCCTCGTCCTGACGTTCGGCACCACCATTGCCAACGGCCTCAACCTCTTCGGCCGCGAGCTGGCGGCGGGCGACCAAGCCTTCAACCCCAGCGCCTTCGCCACCAAGATCTTCGGCGTCGGCGTCGCCCTCACCGGCTACCGCGGCATGTTGAACCCCGCCGCCAACAGCGGCCTCGGCGGGGCAGGGGGCTCGCCCGACGACCCATCGTTGATCTCCCTCGACCCGCTGGCCCTCGCCGCCTCGCCCTACCTGTACCTCATTCCCGTGGGTGTCGATTCCATGCGCAGCCCGCCCCTCGGCGACGCCAGCCGCATCCGCAGTTGGTCCGTCGAGGACGTCGCCATCCCCATGCCCTTCAACATCGGCGGGTCCGACTTCTCCAGCCGCAACATCTGGCAGTCCAGCGACACCCTCACGGAGCCCCTCTACACCGTGCGGAAGCACCAGGCCTTCCGCCCCGTCTCCACCACCTCCGTCTTCAGCCCCAACCTGTACGGCGGAAGCGGCTCGCTCCTCCGCTCCCAGTTCACCAACAACCGCCTCGTCGGGCGCTCCGCTTGGAACAGCCAATGGAAGCTCGTGATCCCAGGCCGCTCCCTCCTCAGCAACCCCAACGAGGGCCTCGACCGCCTCATCCAAACCCTCACGGACGTGAAGCTCCACTTCGTCACGTATTCCTACTCGGGCAACTAGCTCAATCCCCATGAACCCCGAAGCCGCCGTGCCGCAAGCGCCATCGCCTGCGCTGCCCACCCAGGTCACCCGGTCATCCGCGCCGGCAGCACCTCCCCCTTCCCAAGGACGACCGACTCCCCCTCAAGGGGTGGCCATGGTGGCCGCCCTGTCGGTGGTCCTTGGGATTCCAGCCTCGCTCGCATTCCCCCCCGCCCCCATGCATCGCGTCGTCGGCATGGTCCGCACCGAGATGGGCGAGCCCCTCCAGGTCACCAACGCCGTCGTCTGGCTGGAGACCGGCACGGGACAGCAATCCAAGGCCAAGGTCGTCCCCGGCATCGGCCCGGCCCGCAACTACGTCCTCAACGTCCCCATGGATGCCGGGATCACCCCGGACAACTATCGATCCGGCGCCCTCCGTGCCGCCGCCTCCTACCGCATGAAGGTCCAGGTCGGGGGCGTCACGTACCTGCCCCTCGAAACGCGGGTCATCCCCGCAACCCTCGGACGCCCCGCCCAATCCACACGGATGGACCTGACCCTCGGCGAAGACCTCGACGGCGACGGCATCCCCGATGCCTGGGAACGAGCCCTCCTCGCCATGCTCGGCTCCAGCAAGTCCATCCGAGACCTCCAGCCCAATGACGACGCGGACGGGGATGGAATCTCCAACCTGAACGAGTACCGGGCCGGCACCTACGCCTTCGACCCGTCCGATGGCTTCGATCTCAAGGTCATTGGCAAGACCGCCGAGAAGATGTCCCTGGAGTTCCTCGCCATCCCAGGCCGGCGCTACACGGTGCGCTATTCCACCGACCTCGCCGCGTGGTCGGCCGCGGGCTTCCGCCTTGCCTCCGACCCCCCTGACAGCCCGCTCAGGCAGGATTTCACGGCCACGCGCACGCAGTTGATCCGCATGGACGTGCCCTCGGATGGGGTGCCCAACAACGCCTTCTTCCGCGCGACCGTCCAATAGCCCGGCGGCATCCGATCGCCGTTCCCGCGCGCCGCAACGTCTGAGCCGGGCCGATTCAGCCTAGAAACGGCAGTTGGGCAGTCTGTAGGCAGCGTGCCCTCACGTGGCGATCGCGATGCCGCACGCCATGGGTGCCAGGGCAGGGGGCCCGGCCTGCCACCCCGTTGGGACCCTCCGTCAACGACGAGGAAACCAAGTCCAACGGACAGGGACCTCGGCACGACCTTTCGTGCGTCGTGTCAGCGCTTGGCGTCCAAGCACACCAACTGGTCCTCCGATCGCAGGTACAGCTTCTTGCCGGACAACACCGGCCCGGCCCAGCAGGGATAGTGCAGCGTCGGCACCTGCCAGCGACCCACCTCGCGGCATTGCGCCGGGTCGGGTTCAAACAAGCCCAGCAACCCGCCCTCGCCCAGCGCGATCAACCGCCCATCCGCCAGGAGGAAGGACCCGCGCCCGAACACCGGCGGCTGCTCGCCCCCATGCTTCGGCCAGCGCTCGTTGCGTTCCCACGTCACCACGCCCTTGTCCCAGTCCACGCATCGCAGCACCGCGTCGGGCTCGTTCCGCCCCGAGAAGCCGTACAGGTGACCCCGATGCAGGATGGGCTGGCTCCAGTGCATCTCGAGCGAGAGGTTCTTCCAGCCTTCGCTGTAGTTCGTGGCGCCGGGTTGCACGTCGAGCGCCACGCTTCCAGATCGGAAGTAGGCGCTCGAAATCAAGACGCGGTTGCCTTGCACCAACGGCGTCATCGCGTTCACCGAGTCGTCCACGCGCGCCCGGAACCACCGCGAGAACAGGACCCGCCCGTCCGACGGATCCAACGCCACCAACCCCTGTCGCATGCACGTCAGCAACATCCGCCGCCCGTGGATCTCGGCCGGCCGGAACGAGCAGTAGCTGGCCGACTTCTCCCAGTCCCGCCAGGCGACGCGTTGCCCGCCCGGCCAGTCGTGCATCGGTTGCCCCTCCCAGTTCGCCTGGCCCACCGACTGCCACAACGTCTTCCCCGTCGCCGGGTCGAACGCCGCGACGCCCGAGTTCGGTTGCCCGCCCACCATCACCACGAGCCGTCCCCCTTCGAGGACCGGCGTGCTTCCCACCCCAAAGAACGCCTCCGGCACCGTGAAGTCCGCCGCCGTGTCCCGTTGCCACACGCGCCGGCCCGTCTCCAGCTCCACGCACGTCAGCTTGCCCTCCGCCCCGTACGTGAACACCCGGTCGGCCGTCACGATCGGCGTGCCGCGCGGCCCGTTGTTGTACCCGTAGGGATCCTGGTAACGGCTCGGATAAGCGTGCCGCCAACGCGTCTTCCCATCGCCCGCGCCCATGCACTCCACCACCTCCTCGCCGCCCTCGCGGTGAAACAACACCACCCGGTCGCCCCGCACCGACGGCGCCGAGTACCCCGTCCCCACCCGGCGGCTCCATGCCACCGGCAGCCCGTTCGTCCCCAGCTTGTCGAACAGGCCCGTCTCCGACGACGTCGCGTCCATGCGCGGCCCCAGGAACTGCGGCCAATCCTCGCCCAGAACCGCGCCGGCCAAGCCCCATGCCAGCGCCCATCCCAAACCCCAAGTCACCGCGCGCGTCCCGAATGGCTTCATCACCGCGATGCTTCGGCGGCGTGCCGCGGAATCAAGGACCAATCCCGCCGTGCCGCCCCCTCGCGTCGCCCCCGCGGCGTTACCCGCCAAACATCCAGCCCCACCACCGCGCCCCGCCAAACACCCACGCCATCGCGCCCAGCGCCAGGTACGGCCCAAACGGAAGCCGCGACGACCACTCCCTCCGCCCAATCCCAATCAACGTCACCCCCACCACCGCCCCCACCATCGACGCAAACCCCAGCGTGAACAGCGTCGCCTGCCATCCCAGGAACGCCCCGATCGCCGACATGAACTTCACGTCCCCAAACCCCATCGCCTCCCGCGGCAACACCAGCTCCGTCGAGTCCGCCGCCAGGTACGGCTCCGTCGCAGGATCCATCACGTCGTCGCCCACCCTCAGCTCCCGCTGCGTCAACGACACCCTCGCCTCCGGATAGCAACGGTCCGCCAGCTCCACCCGCCGACCCACGAGCCGGATCGTGTCCGATTCCCGGTAGAAAATGTCCCCGAACGGCACGTCGCGGTCGGGCAGCCGGATCCCTTCCTCGTGGAACACCACCCGCGTCCCCTCCGGCAACGCCACCTTCTCCCGTCCAAACAACCACTTCCCCAGCCGCACCACGCCGTACACGGCCCCGAACCCCACCGCGATCCCCATCGCGCTGCCCCGAAGCGCGGCCGGCATCGACGCCGTCCCGTGCAACCCCGGAGCCACGGCCGACAACACGAACCCCGCCAACGTCCCGCCCAGCGTGATCTCGTCGGGAATGATGAAGTGCTCGAAGTCGATGAACGTGGCGACGATGAACGACCCGAACAGCACGCACAGCGCCAGCGCCATCGCCGGGTCGTCATGCCCGAAGCCCAGCCATGCCAGCACGAACGCCCCCGCCGTCAGCACCTCCACCACCAGGTAACGGGCCGGGATCGGCTCCCGACACGAGCGGCACCGGCCCCGAAGCCACAGCCACGTCACCACCGGGATGTTCAGCGAGAACGGGATCCGGTACCCGCACCGCGGGCAATGCGACGGCGGCGACACCACGGACTCCCCCAAAGGCATCCGGTGAATGCAGACGTTCAGGAAGCTGCCCACGAACGCCCCGAGGATCGCCAGCACGCCCGTCCAGAAGTGGAACGGCATCCCCAGCAGGCTGGGATGCTCCAGCCACCACTCCACGAAGCGCGGGTTCATCCGTGGACCTCGCGCTCCAGCGCCGCGCGCATCACGTCCCGGGGAGCCACCTTGCCGGACCAAAGCTCCAGTGCGTCCGCCCCCTGGTGCAGCAACATCCCCAGGCCGTTCGCCGTCCGGCAGCCCGCCGCCCGCGCGGCCGCCAGCAAGGGCGTCTCGGCCGGTCGGTACACCATGTCATACACCCCGTCCACCCGCGCCAATGGGAACGCCCCCACGTCCAACGGCAACGGGTCGTCCGCCCGCAGCCCCGCCGACGTCGCGTTCAACAGGATCTCGATCGACTCCTCCGGGTACCCCGCCTCCGCGTGCACCGCCGGGAACCGGTCGTTGATCTCGGCCGCCAGCTCCACCGCCTTCCCATGCGTCCGGTTCACGATCCAAAGCCCCGAAACCCCCTCGTCCGCCAGGCGCAACGCCGCCGCGCGCGCCGCGCCGCCCGCCCCCAGCAACAGGATCCGCGCGCCCCGCGGCTCGATCGCCAGGTCGTCCCGCAGCGACCGGACGATGGCGTCCGCATCCGTGTTGTGCCCCACGCTGCGCACCGGCCCGTCGGCCTTTTCCAACGGCCCCAACTGACCCAATGGCCGCCACGTCCCGTCCTCGCACTGGGCTTCGAACACCACCGTGTTGACCGCGCCCCATTCCCGCGCCGACGGGGCCACCTCGTCCACGAACTCCATCGCCAGCAGCTTGTGCGGGACCGTCAGGTTCAACCCCACGAAGTGCATCGCCTTCGCTCCCTCGATCGCCTCGCGCAAGCGTGTCGGGTGCACGTCGCAGGCCAGGTAGCGCCAATCCAACCCCAGCGCCGCCATCCCCGCGTTCTGCATCGGCGGCGACGCCGAGTGGCGGATCGGATGCCCGTACACGGCAACCAGGCGCGTGGTGGCCCGGATGGACCTTTGGAAATCAAACGACATTCGCTGCCGCACAGGCTATCGGCGGCCGGAAGATTTCACAGCCTTTCGTCGCGCCACCCCAGGCACTTCGGCTGCCGCCGAAGGAGCGGGACGCGGGAAGCGGGGAGCGGGGAGCGGGGGGCGGGGAGCGGGGAGCGAGGGGCGGGGCCCGGTGCCTCACGAAGTGGTCGGGGTTCCCAAGGCCGTCGTGGCGGGTTCAACGGCGGGAGCGCGGCCGTCCCCGGCCGCATCCCCCCATCCA
>JBJSZF010000099.1:0-2068 GCA_046090125.1 Verrucomicrobiota bacterium | reverse complement strand
GGCGTGCGCCCAAACTCCCCCGTGACCACCAGCAGCACCCGGCGGTCCAGCCCGCGCTCATAGAGGTCCTCGATCAACGCGCTCACCGCCTGGTCGTACACCGGGAACCGCCACCGCGAGTCGTCGAAGATGTGGCAGTTCACCGCATGCGAGTCCCAGTTGTACGTGCAGCCCCGGGGAATCGCTTCTCCCGGGAACGGGTTTTCCCAAACCATCGTCACGAACGGGCAACCCGCCTCCACCAACCGCCGCGCCATCAGCCCGCGCTGCCCGTAGGCGCTCCATCCGTAGCGCTCCCGGACCCGCTCCGGCTCCCGCGACACGTCGAACGCGTCCCGCACGACCTCGCTGGTCAGCATTCCCAGCGCCCTTTGGCTGAAGCGGTCCATGGCCGAGACCATCCCGCTGGCGTCGATGTCGCGCCGCAGGCGGTCGAGCCCGCCCAGCAAGTGCACACGGTCGCCCAGCCGCGTCGCCGCCGCCGCCGTGAGCTCGAGGTCCTGTACCTGAAACCCCTTCCGGCTGGGATCGCCCGCCACGATGAACGGCGTGTGGGCGGGGCCAAGGTACGCCGGCCCCATGCTAAACACGTCCACCTGGCTCCGGCCCGCATCCACGCCCGCCACGCAGGACGGCAGACCGTTCCTCATGCGTGGCTCCAGCATCTTGCTCACGATCGACGTCACGGCCGGCGCATCGTTCACGAACTCCGTCGGCGTCGCCGGGATCCGGCCCGTCATGAAGCGCTTGTGCGCCCCGCCGTGGTCCGCGAAGTCATGGCACACGGACCTCACGATGTTGAACCGGTGCGCCTGGCGCGCCTGACGCGGGAACAACTCGCACACCTCGATGCCCGGGACGGTCGTCCGGATGGGCCGAAACTCTCCCCGGAACTCCGAGGGCGCACCGGGCTTCATGTCGTACGTGTCCAACTGCGACGGCCCGCCCGGCAACCACACGAAGATCACCGCGCGATCTTCCAGCGGCCGCCCCGCCTCCGACGCGACGGCCCGCAGGCGGAGGTAGTCGGACATCCCCAATCCCGCCGCCGTCAGGGCTCCCGCCTGCAGGAACGAACGCCGGCTCCAGGGCCCGCCGCAGCGCTGCATCGCGCCTCCGTGGGGTG
This sequence comes from Verrucomicrobiota bacterium, assembly GCA_046090125.1. GTDB lineage: Bacteria > Verrucomicrobiota > Verrucomicrobiia > Limisphaerales > UBA9464 > UBA6176. Next base: position 942 of record JBJSZF010000099.1, on the reverse strand, counting down.
TCATGGCGGCACCCTATCGGGCGGCATGGCCCCTTCAAGCCTGGCGTCCCACGACCTCCTGCCCCAGCGCGTCCGCCGTGAGAGCCCACAATCCTATGGCCTGCCCACGCGGCATTCGCATAGCCTCCCGGAATGGATTGGGCGCCCGTACGTTTCCGGCGGATGCCTCGTCGGCCGACGCACCCGGGGGCGCGTCGGAGGGCGTGCTGGTTCGCCGCGCGTCCCGGAGCCGTCGGCTGCGCGCCCACCTTCGCCCTGCTCGCCTTCCTCGGGGCCATCGTGCTGCTCCCGGCAGCCGCGCATGCCGCCGTGGACTACCTGAAGGACATCAAGCCGGTCCTTCATCAACGCTGCCTGTCCTGCCACGGAGCCCTTCGCCAAAAGGCGGGGTTGCGCCTCGACACCGCCCAACTTGTCCGCAAGGGCTCCAGCAAGGGCGTCGTCGCCACCCCGTCGCATCCGGACGGCTCACCCCTCCTCGCGCGCGTGACCACCGCCGACCCCGACGAACGGATGCCGCCCGACGGCGGGCCGTTGTCCGCCGAGCAGGTGTCGGCCCTCCGCCAATGGATCGCCGAGGGCATGACCGGCCCATCGGACGAGGTGGCCGAGGCCGACCCCAGGGAACACTGGTCCTTCAAAAAGCCTGTCCGTCCGCCCTTGCCCCCAATCCAGGCCCCGGATGCCGACGCCCATCCCATCGACGCCTTCGTCGCTGCCGAGCGCGAGGCCCGCGGATTGGAGCCCGTGGGCCCGGCGACGCCGGAGGTCCTCCTGCGCCGCGTGTACATCGACCTCGTTGGCTACCCACCCACGCGCGACGAGCTGCACGCCTTCCTCGTCGATCCATCGGATGCCGCCTACGCGCGGGTCGTGGACCGCCTCCTGGCGTCGCCCGCCCATGGGGAACGCTGGGCGCGCCACTGGATGGACGTGTGGCGC
>JBJSZF010000098.1:0-5982 GCA_046090125.1 Verrucomicrobiota bacterium | reverse complement strand
AATCCCGTCCTTGCCCAACTCGTCGGCAACCGCCCCGAACAACGTGTGCGCGTTCCGCTCCTTCACGCCGAGCAACAGCTTCATGCCCCGCAGGTCCGGCCGAATGTTGAACAGGTTCGACGGCGCCAACTGCCCCACCATTACGCACTCGCGCACGCCCGACTCCCGCAGCACCTCGATCATCCGCCCCAATTGGCCCACCCTTACCCACCCCACCGCGTCCACCTCCCCGCCAACCCAGGGTCCGTCTCGCCCTCGAAGGCCACGGCGGCGACCCGGCGTCCTTGCCTCCGGGCCTCCGCGGCCAACACAAACGGCAACCGCTTGCTGCCCGCGATCAATCCCAACGGCGGCTCGTGCGCTTCCATCTGCGCCAGACTGCGGCCCGCCTTGCCTCCTGACAATGGGCTTGCCTCCGGCCCGGCCCGCCCGCGCATCATCGCCTACGTTTCCCGCATGAACTTGAAGTCGATCCCCGCCGCCTGCGCCGCCGCCCTCCTCGTTGCGTCCCCCTTCCTGCGCATGGACGCCGCCGATCCCTCCGCCCGCAAGGCCGGCGCCTCGCGCCGAGCCACGGCCCCGGCCCACCCCATCCATGGCTCCGTGGACCGTTTCGACCCCGCGTTGGACGCCCTCATCGCGCCTGGTGTCCAAATGGAACGGCTTGCCTCCGGCTTCAACTGGTCCGAGGGCCCCACATGGCTCCCGCGCGAGAAGGCCGTCGTCTTCTCCGACGTCCCGGAGAACGTGGTGTACTGCTGGTCCGAGCGCGACGGCTTGTCCGTGTACCTCAAGCCCAGCGGCTACACGGGCCAGGCCCTCGAGTTCAACGAGCAGGGCTCCAATGGCCTCACGACAGACGCCGCCGGGCGACTCGTCCTTTGCCAGCACGGCGACCGGCGCATCGCGCGCCTCGACCGGGGACGCGTCTTCACGCCGCTCGCCTCCCACTTCGACAACCGCCGCTTCAACTCCCCGAACGACCTCGTCTTCGACCGGCGCGGCAACCTCTACTTCACCGACCCGCCGTATGGGTTGAAGGGCGGCAATGACGGCGACGCCAAGGAATTGGCGTTCAATGGCGTGTACCTCCTGAGGCCCGGCGGCGGCGTCCAGTTGCTGGCCACTTCCATGACCTTCCCCAATGGCATCGCCCTCTCGCCCGACGAGCGCACGTTGTACGTCAACCAGTCCGACCCCAAGGCCCCCATCATCCGCGCGTTCCCGGTCCTCCAGGACGGCACCCTCGGGCAGGGACGCACCTTCTTCGACACCACGCGCCTCATGGAAAAGGGCGGCAAGGGCCTGCCCGACGGCCTGAAGGTGGATGTTCGAGGCAACGTGTTCGCCACCGGGCCCGGCGGCGTGCTCGTGCTGTCTCCCGAGGGACGACTGCTGGGCCTCCTCAACACCGGCGAAGCCACCGGCAACTGTTGCTGGGGCGACGACGGAGCGACCCTGTACATCACCGCAGACATGCACCTGCTACGCATCCGCACCCGCACGACGGGCCACGGCTTCCGCCGGTAGCTTACTTCCCCGGGGATCCGCCCGACCCGTCCGATCGGCAGGATCACGTTGGCCACGCACCGAGTGCCTCCACGTGCGCGGCGGAGCCATCCCTCAGCCAGCCGTCGAGCTGCGCCGGGTCCTTGAGCTGCTGGCCCCGCAACCGCGGCACCACCACGAACGTGGAGCGCACGTCCGACAACGCCGTGAGGTCCCCCCACAGCTTCTCGAACTGGGCGACTGGGAAGACATCCTCCTGGCCATGTCCCCATCGCTTCTTCACGTCCTTGAGCGTGACGTACGTCGGCAGGCGCAACGCCATCTCCCGTATCGCCGCGGCGATCCGCGCGCCGTCCTCGGACAACACCGCCGACCGGTCCAGCCCAAAGGCCGCCAACCAACGGTCAATGTCGATCCAGGTCGTCATCGAGTTGTAGTAGGACAACCCAAACTCATCCTCCTCGCGTGGCATGGCCAGTCCCTCCACCAGGCGCACCAGCCCATTCACGCGCGCCAGCCCGCCGCCGCGGTCCTCCAGGCGCCTGGGGATCACCTCAAAGCCCAACGCCGCCCCGCTGCGCCGATGCCACCCCACCAGCACGGGATCCAGGTCCGCGCCCAACGTGTCAATGTTGTGCAGCATCAACGTCCGAAGCCCAGGCCGCGCCCGGAGCATCCGCGCCAGCACCCCGTTGCGCAGCAGGTTGGGCACCTCGTAGAAGTGCCCCACCGGATGCATGCATTGCAGCGGCACGTTGTCCACGTAGTCGCTCCCCTCCCCCGCCGCCGTCGCCCAACCCATCAGGGCCGAACGCAGCGATTCCCGAACCTTCTGCTGCTGCTCGTCCAGCACCTGCTGCGGCATCTCCTCCCACTGGAACCTCAGGTCCCGCGCCATCGGCACCATGCGCAACCCGACGCTGCGACCCGACGACACCAGCACCTGCCCACGCACCACCTCGGGCAAACGGCCCAACTCCCGGGCGATGTACCGCTCGGTGGGCTCATGCGTGAGGTAGCTCGTCGTGAACACGTGAAGCGGCTGCTGGCCATGCTGCCCCGCCACGCGACGTGTCTTGGCAAGGTGCACCTCAAGGAACGTCCGGTGCCGGCCCGCCAGACGGCAGAACGGATGCAGGGCCTTGCACACCCCAGCACCCTGCGTCCAACGCGAGCCCGCGCCCGCCGCCAGCGTCACCACCGCCACCTCGCCGCGCGCCAGCGCAGACTCACCCTCCGCTCGCAGCGCCGCGTCACCGGCCAGCTCCGTCCACCGCGCCACGTCCCCCGGCACGACATCCTCGATCCGCGCATCCGCCCGCAGGCGGTTCTGTGCCAGGCCAATGCGCCCCTCGCGCATGTCCCGCCGCACCGCCTCATGTTGCTCGGGGTCAAACCCGTTCGCGTTCAACAGCTCTCGCAGGCCGCCATCCGCGCCGCGACCGGCGCGGCCCCTCGGCAACAGGGCGTCGAACAGCACCTGCACCATGCCCCTCAGTTCCGGCTGCGTCCTTGCCGCCGCCCCAAATCGGTCCAGCTCAACGCGGCGCACCGTCGGCAGCAGCCGACTGTCGCGCCGCACCAACGACGGCACCGTGAGCGCGTAGTAGTCCCGCGGCATCAACGCACCCGGGCCGCGGATCACCTCGGCCCACGTGCCCCGCTCGTTGATCGCATAGTCGAACACCACCGGGTCCATCGCAAAGGGCAGGCCTTCCTGCATCTCCCGCTTCGTCCGCACCATGATGTCCAGCAAACGCTCCTGCGCCTCCGCCTTGCGCGACGGCTCAAAGATGAACCCCATGCCGCCGCCTGACATCCCGCCCAGCATCCAAAACCCCCAGAAGTCGTCCCCGAACGCCTCCGACGCCGCTGCGATGACCCGCTCGGTGAAATGGTTCGTCGCCCAGGGAATGATCGCCTGCAACGGGCCTCGAAAGTTCCGGGTGGTGGCGGCACCCAGCGCTCGAATGTCCCCGCGCCTCAGCGCGCCCACCACCTCCTCCAACACGCCCAACGCGTCCTGCCGTCCCACCCATTCCAGGCCCGATCGCAGCAGGTACTTCTCGGTCACCATCTCCAGGATGGGACCCACGTTCTGCGCCATGCCGCCGTGCACCACCACGAGCGATTCCTGCAAGGCCCGACGCGCGCTCTCCGGCACCTCGTCCCTGCCAAAGACATGGTGCACCGGCATCAGCCGCCCCCGCGAGATCCCCCATTCCGGATCCTCCTCCGTCGCCGCCACGCCCGTGATCAGCTTGATCCCAGGCCATACCCCTCCGGAGTCCTGCCATCCGCCCCCGGACCCGCCCAACCATTCGCCCAGCAACGCCCGGGCCAGCACCAGCCGACGCTCCGGTTCCTCCAATGCACCCGTCAACGACCGCGCCTGACCCGTCGCCCGCATGCACGCCGAGATCAACGAGCCCAGCAGGTTTGTGCTCACGGCCAGCCTCGACCCCTTTGGGATTCCATTTACGCTGGAGACGATTTCGAGCCCGCACCCCGGCCCCACCATGGGCGCCAACACCTCGGACAACGAGTGCCCCGACCCCTCGATTCCAGGCGGCACGATGCCCGACGCAATCACCGCTGCCTTCAGGAGGCCCAGGTAGTCCTTCGCAAAGTCAAAGACGTCCGCCAGCGACTCCACGTCCGCCGTCGCCCCAAGGTCCACCGACGTCAATCGCAACACCGGCTCGTCCAGCACCCGAATCCACGCGCTCACCGGCGGACGCGGCCCCGCATCCCGCCCATGCACCCCAAGATCCACCGAGATGTTCACCACCCGGGCCCCCTCCGGGAAATCCATGCCCAGGAAGAAGATGTCGGACCACGCCGAGTGCGTGAGGTCCATGCGCACCGGGGTCTCCTCGCGGAGGATCGGGTACGCCCCGTCCGCGTCCTTCTCCAGAAGCTCGGGCCGTATCCGCAACGGCTGGTCCAACGGATGCCCCATCCGGAACATCCACTGGTTGCCCCGCACCGACCGCACGCTCCGTCGCACTTGGTCCGCCAAGGTCTGGAACGCCAACCTTTGGTACGCCGCCGCCAACGCCGAGCTGATCGCGTCGCTGGGCCCCCGCTCCGCCTGCTGCGCCAGGAACACATCCACCGCCTCGCCAAAATGCCGGCCCAGCAAGTCCTCGAAGCCCTCGAAGGGAATCAGCCCCACGCCCCCGCGGCCCTCCGCTGCCAAGCGCGCCGGCAGGTGATACCGGTGGATGGCGTGCAGGAAGAACAAGGCCCGCACCTGTTCGTAGAGGTTCTCCGACCGGCGTCGAAAGGCGTCCAGCTCGCCGGCCACCACCACCAACTCCGCAGCCGTTGCGCCCTCCAGCAACGCCTCCAGCCCGCGGTCCCTCAGGCTCGCCTCGCCCGACGTGATCGTCTCCAGCAACCCTTGTGCGTCCACCCGGTGTCCTTTCGTCTTGTGTTGCCCGTGGGCTAGCCGCGTTGGGCCAGCAGCTCCACCAATCTGGCCAGGACCTCCTCGCGATCCCGCCCCGCCAACGCCAGCCCAAGCTGGGCGGACACCAACCCATACCGGACACCCAGGTCGTGCCGCCGTCCCTCCAGCTCGCACGCCAGGTATCGTTCTTGGGCGGCCACCTCCCGGAGAACCTCCGACAAGTGCATCCCTCCCCCGCCGCCCTCCGCGCCCATCCTGCGATCCAGTCGATCCATCACGCCAGGCGTCAGCACGTGCATCCCGAAAAAGCACAGGTACCGGCCGGACCTCAGCCCGGGCACCACCAACCGTTGCTCCGCCTCCGTCGGGGTGGGCTTCTCCAACACCTCCCGCACCTCATAGAGGCCAGCCTGTCCCGGAACCCGGCGTCCGCCGACGGCCCCGAAGTGGGGCAACTTGCTCTCGTGGGTCGCCTGCACCGCCGACACCGGGCACCCCTCACGGGAAGCGATCTCCACCAGCTGCCGGGCACAGCCCTCGGCCCGGTGGCTCACGTACACATGATCCCCCACCAAGAGTAGGAAGGCATCGCGCCCCACGAACGAACGACCGGACCACACCGCGTGCCCATAGCCACGCGGCTCTGCCTGCTCGAGGAACTCCACCTTTCCAGCATGCTCGCCCGCCGCATCCGCATAGGCCTGCTGGTCTCCCGGGTGCACCACCACCCCCACGCGTCCCACCCCTGCATCCAATGCCTCGCCAATGATGATCGAAAGCACCGACCGCTGCCTCCCCTCGCGATCCACCATTGTCTGTAACGGGAGCATTCGTTGCCCCGACCCCGCTGCCGTGATCAACGCCTTGTCCACCTTCATCGGGGCGATTGCTAACAAGCCGTTGGAAACGTTCCCATTCATTTCGTTGTGCCGGCATCGCCCGCCCATCATGGCACACCCGTGGCCCCCGACGGGCCGACTCCCAAGCCCGCCTTCATTCCCCGGTGCCCCCGCACGCATGACCCCGTCCTTGCCGGATTCCCCGGCCAGCCGCACCGT
>JBJSZF010000097.1:0-12028 GCA_046090125.1 Verrucomicrobiota bacterium | reverse complement strand
CCACATGTCGCACACGATCACCGCCGTGCGCCGGCCGTCCCACGACACCGCCTGCTCCTCCGTCCTCCACCCGCCCGCCCCCGCCCGCTCCTGCCGACGCACCCGCATCGACAACGAGCCGCCCTCCGTTCCGCCGCCCCTGTCTGCGACGGTCATGCATCCGGTCACGGGCAACAGCAGGCACCAGCACCACCACCAACGGGAAATCATGGGCGAAGGCTACCCACGGGCCAACCCGCCGTGGAAGCCCCGAGCACGGCGAGCGCCTCATCCTGCGCCAGTGGCCGGGCCCACCCATCGAAACCCCTGGCTTCGGTCAAGGGCGACCAACCGCCCGGGGGCTACTGGGACCGATGACGGAATACGGCTCCCCGAGCGCTTTCGTCAGCGGCTGGCGTGGGCCACCAACATGTGGTGAAGATCATCCTTGAGCTGCAACCTGCGCTTCTTGAGCCCCTCCGTCATGGCGTCGCTGGCCGGCTCGATTTCCCCCTCGATCCGGACGACCTCGCGGTCCACCCGGTGATACTCGTCAAAGAGCCTTCGGAAGTGGGCGTTGGATACCTTCAGGGCATGGATGGCCTCGCGGTGTTCGGGAAACTCGGTGATCAGTGGGTGATGGAGGTCGGTGGTCATGGCTTTTTCCTTTGTACCAATGCTCGTGCGGAGCCCAGTTGAGTCCGGTCCACGCGGCATGGCTGGCCATGGGTTGTCCAAACCGGAGCAAGGCTTGCGATGGGCACTGGAAAAGCAGCAGCGTGGAGTCATGCGGCCGATGGACATCCAGGTGATTGGGCGGGAGATGGCGTTGAAGTGGGACGATGGCGCGGAGCAATTCGTGGCGTTGGAAACCCTTCGCAGGTTTTGCCCGTGCGCCGCCTGCATGGGTGAGAAGGACATCTTTGGCACCACCTACCGGCCGCCGGAACGACCGTACGGCCCGGGGGCGTTTGAATTGGCCGGGTTGCATCCGGTGGGCGGCTATGCCGTGCAGCCAGCGTGGCGGGATGGCCACAATACGGGAATCTACTCGTGGGAATGGCTCCGGCGCGTCGCGGACGCACCGATGGAGACGGCGCCGACGGGCTCGCCCGGGGGGGCGGGGAGGTCCGAACATCCGGGATGCGGCGGGGGGGGCGGGTGTGGCGGCCACGGGCATGGACACGGGGGCGGGCACGAGCATGCGCACGGGGGCGGTTGCGGTCGGGGTTGATCCGGGACGGTGTTGTTTCCCGCCCATGACGCGCGGCTGCCACACATCATGAACGCCACGGGCCAACAGCACGAAGCCATCGTCGCCGAGGGCAACGTCCTGGTGATGGCCGGCGCGGGAACCGGCAAGACCTCGACGTTGGTCGCCCGCGTGGCGGAACGGTTGGCGCGTAAGGAGGACCGCGTGTCGGCGGACCGGATCCTGATGGTGACCTTCACGGAGGCGGCGGCGGAGGAGATGCGGTCGCGGCTTCGGGAGCGCCTGGAGGCGCTGTGGGCAATGGACCCGACGTTGTCGGACCAGGTGGCGCGGCTGGACCTTGCGTCGATTGGAACGTTGCACGGTTTTTGCCTGCGGTTGCTGCGCGAGCATGGGGTGGAGGTGGGGCTGGAGCCGGGGGTGACGGTGCTGGACGAGGTGGAGTCCGGACGGCTGGCACGGGCCTCGTGGATGCGATGGGTGGAGGCCGAGCGGTCGGGCGAGGCGGGCGACGTGGCGTTGCGCCGCTGGGTGGAGGGCGGATTCGACGGGGACTTCGCGGAGGCATCGCGGGCGGTGCGTTCGGTACACCGGTATGCGCAGACGTTGGCGGATCCGGAGGGCTGGTTGGACGGGCAGGCGGCGCTCTGGGGCGGCGCGGGTTTGGAGGCATGGCGCGGGTGGTTGGAGCAGGCACTGCCGGATTGGGCGCACGCATGGGCGGAACGGTTGTCGATGCTGGAGGACAATCCCGTGGCGGCGGCCCGGGTGGAGCGGCTGCGGTCGGGCGTGCCGCCGGCGGGCGCGGGGCGCGGGGCCTGGTGGGATGCCTCGGCGGAGAACGACGCGGAGTATCCGAAGGGCAAGAAGACGGCCTGGGGCAAGCCCTTGGAAACATTCTTCGAGGACGTGGCCTTCCTGCGGTCCCTGGAGCCCAGGAACGGCGCGGACCCGATGGCGGAGGATTGGGAGTCGTGCCGGGGCTGGATGCCGGGGTTGCTGGGGGCCGTGCGCGGTTTCGGGCGCGAGTTCGAGGAGGCGAAGCGGCGGCGCGGCGGGCTGGACTTCTCGGACTTGGAACAGCGCGCGTTGGACCTGCTGGTGCGGCGGCCGGGGGCGGCGGCGGCCTGGTGCCGGGAGCATTTCCAGATGGTGGTGGTGGACGAGTGCCAGGACGTGAATGCGGCGCAGGAGGCCATTCTGCGGGCGGTCAGCCGGGACGGCGCGGGTGCGAATCGATTCCTGGTGGGGGACGTGAAGCAGAGCATCTACCGGTTCCGACTGGCGGCACCGCAGTTGTTCCAGGACACGGCGGCACGGTGGTCCGACATGGGCGGGGAGGGACGCGTGATCCCGTTGACGGGGAACTTTCGGTCGGCCGAGACCGTGCTGCGGTTCGCCAACCTCGTGTGCGGACGGTTGATGCGGCCGGAAGTGGGCGGCGTGGGGTATGGAGCGGAGGCGGCGTTGGTCTTCGGGGACGTGCCGGGGCGCGAGGCCTTGAGGTCGGCGTCCGATGCGGTGCCGCGGGTGGAGGTTCACCTGCGGGTGAAGCCAAGGAACTCAGGCGGGGATGATGAAGGCGAGGACGCGGCCGCGTCGGCCGGAAACGGCGGCGGACCGGGAACGGCGAATGGGTCCTTGCCGGGGTTGGCCCCGACGGCGACGGCGCTGGAGGCGCGGTTGATTGCGGCGCGGTTGAAGGAGATGAAGGCGTGCCGTGCGCCGGTGTGGGACCGGCGGCGGGGCGCGATGCGCCCGGTGGAGTGGGGCGACATGGCGGTGCTGATGCGCGGGGTGGCGGGCCGGGTGCGGGACTTCGCGGCGGAGTTCCGGGCGGCGGGGGTTCCCTTGGCGGCGCGGCAGGCGGGGTTTTTCGAGGCAGCGGCGGTGCTGGACCTTCGGGCGTTGATGCACTGCCTGGACAACCCGTTGCTGGACATTCCGTTGGCGACGGTGCTGCGCTCGCCGCTGGGTGGGGTGTGGGAGCCGGATGCGTGGGCGGTGATCCGGATGACGGCGCGGGGCGAGCGGGACTGGTGGACGTTGATCCAGCGATTTGCCGCGGACGACAACCCGGAGGCGTTGGGCGAATGCGAGGACGGCATCCGGGAAACGGCGGCGCGTACACGCGAACGTCTGCGGGTGTTCCTCGCGCGGCACGAACGCTGGCGGCGCATGGCCTTGCGGTCGGGCGCAGCGTCGGCCCTGGAGGCGGCGGTGGACGAGACGGGATACGAGGCATGGGCGGCGGCGTTGCCAGACCGCGGGGAGACGTTGGGCAACGTGCGACGGTTCCTGGACCTTGCTCGGGGCTTTGATGCGGGGGCGCGGGGCGGGTTGTATCGCTTCCTGTCGTGGCTGGACGAACAGGAGCTGGCGGACACGGTGGAGGCGGCATCCGGGGACACGCAGGACGCCGTACGGCTGCTGACGGTGCACCGGAGCAAGGGACTGGAGTTCCCAGTGGTGGTGGTGGCGATGCTGGGGACACGGTTCCAGCTCACGGACCTCACGCGCGGCCGGCTCGTGCGGGAGGAGCGGATGGGCCTATGCCCGCTGGTGCAACGCGAGGACGGGCGTCGATACCCAAGCGCGGCCTTGTGGCTGGCGCGGCGTCGGGAGCGGCGCGAGTTGCTGGGGGAAGAACTGCGGTTGTTGTACGTGGCGTTGACGCGTGCGGTGGACCGGTTGCTGTTGTTTGGCACGACGACCGGGAAGGCCTTCGAGGAGCGATGGCCCGAGGTGGCGCGGCGGATCGGCCCGGGGACCGACGCGTTGCCCGTGTCCATGATCGAGGATGCGACCAGCCCTTTGGACTGGCTCGGGCCGGTGTTGTCGGCGGCGCCGGGCGGGTTGAAGGCGGGCCTGGACGCGGACGTTGCCTAGACGTTTGCCTGGAAGGTGTGGGGCGAGGTCCCGCCGCAGCCCGCGCCCGCCGGTGATGGGTCGGGAGCCGGAGCGGACGCCGGGTTGTGGTCCATGGCGTTGCCGGCGTATCCGCATGAGGGAGCAACAACGGAGGTCGCCAAGGTGACGGCGACAGGGTTGCGACGGCGGATGGAGGAGGACACCGACGCAATGGACGTCGTGCGGCGGGCGGCGCGGCCGCGCCACGGGGAGTCGGAGCCCAAGGATGCGACGGCGGTGGCCCGCGGCATGGCGCATCATGCGTTCATGCAATGGGTGGACGTGGAACGAGCGGGAACGGCTGCCGAGTTGGAGGCGGAACGGGCGCGACTTGTGGCGCAGGGGCGGATGGGCGCGGGGGAGGCGGCGTTGCTGGACATGGAGGCGGTGGGACGGTTCTGGGACTCGGAGCTAGGACGGGAGGTGCGGCGGCGCAAGGCGGGGCTGCTGCGGGAGGAGACGTTCACGGTGCGATTGACGGGGGCGGACCTGCGGGCGCTGGGGTTCCGCGTGGCGGAGGGGTTGGATGACGACGAGTTCGTGGTGGGCCAAGGGGTGGTGGACCTCGCGGTCGTGGACGGCGAAGGGATCTTGGTGGCGGACTTCAAGACGGACCGGGTGGAACGGGGCGCGATGACGCGCGCAAAGGCGGACAGGTACCGCCCGCAACTGGCGGTGTACGCCCTTGCCTTGTCGCGCATCCATGGCCGTCCGGTGACGTCCCGTTGGCTGCACTTCCTCGCGACGGGCGAGAGCGTGGCGGTCTAGCGGGCCTTGGGCGATTCAGCGAACGACCCACTCGCCGCGCCAGGTGGTGACGGCATGGCCGGAGAGGGCGACGCGCTCGCCCAGAACATCGACGGCGACGCAGCCCCCGCGGCGGCTGGCCTGCCAGCCGCGCAGCGACGCACGGCCCATGCGGCCGGCCCAAAACGGGCCCAAGGTACAATGCGCGGAGCCCGTGACGGGATCCTCGGGCACCCCAACGGCCGGCGCGAAGAACCGGGACACAAAGTCGTGTGCGGGGACGTCGGAGGCCGCCGTGACGATGATCCCGCGGGCGGGCAAGGACGCCAGCGCGGCCAGGTCGGGGGCGAGGCCGCGAACCACGGACGCATGGGGCAACTCCACCAACAGGTCGTCGGCGCTACGGCCGCACCACCGGATGTCGGAGCCAAGAACGTCCGCGAGGCCGCCGGGAACGTCGCAGGGCGTGGCGGGCCGGGACGGGAAATCCATGCGGATGGCCCCTCCACCCGACCGTTCGCACCGCAGCCAGCCGCTGCGCGTTTGGAATCGTGCGGCCTCCGTTTCAGAGAGTCGGCCGGACTCCCAGAGGGCATGGGCCGACGCGAGGGTGGCGTGGCCGCACAGGTCCACCTCGCGCAGGGGCGTGAACCAGCGAAGACCCCATGAGCCATCGTCGAAGGGTTGGAGGAACGCCGTTTCGGACAACGCCAGTTCGGAGGCCACGGCCTGCATCCAGGCCGGGGTGGCGTCGGCCGGCGGAAGGCACACGGCGGCGGGGTTGCCCTCGAACGGCCGTGAGGCAAAGGCATCGACCACGCAGAGGGGGACGGGCCGTGTCATGCGGACCATGCGGAAGGGGCTGGCGTCTGCGTGGGGTTGTGGGCCGGGGCGTCAGTGCGAGACGAAGGCGCGATGGGCCTTGAAGAAGGGCCGCAAGGCGACGCCGGCCGCGTCCTGGAGCGCCTGGAGTTCCCGGTAGGTGGCGACGGCCTTGCCCGGCACAGCGGTCTCGGCGGTGTTGAGACGCACCATGGTCTCCGTGATGGACTCGATCGGGACGGCGTCGCCGGACTCGCGGCGCCAGCACCAAAGGGCCTGCAAGGCGGCCCCGAAGGCGGCGCCCTCGGCAACCTTGAGGGTGACGACCTCGGCGTCGAACACGTCGGCCATGATTTGGCGCCAGAGGCGGGAGCGGGCTCCGCCGCCAGTGGCGCGCACCTGCCGGGCTTGGACGCCGAGCTGGGCCAGCCGCCGCAGGCCGTAGTTCATGCCGAGGGTCACGCCCTCCATGGCGGCGCGCGCCTGGTGCGCGGCGTCGTGGACGGCGGGACGCACGCCCAGGAACACGCCGGTGCCCTCGGGGACGTTAGGGGTGCGTTCCCCTTCAAGATACGGAAGGAGAAGCAGGCCGTTGGAGCCCGGCGGAGCCTTGCTGGCCGTGCGCTCGAAGGCCGCGTGGTCGAGCCCAAGGCTGTTGCGGACCATCTCCGTGGCCACGGTGACGTTCATCGTGCACAGGAGCGGCAGCCAACGGTTCGTCGAGTCACAGAACGCGGCGATCTCGCCCGAGGGATCAACGACGGGCTTGTCGGAGCAGGCGTAGATCGTGCCGGACGTGCCAAAGCTGGCGGTGATGACGCCGGGCCGCGTGTTCCCGGTGCCAATGGCCCCCATCATGTTGTCGCCGCCGCCGGCCGCGACGAGGACGCCCTCGGGCAGTCCCAGGGCGCGGGCGGCCTCCTTGCGGAGGCGTCCGGCCGGGCGGTCGCTGGGGGACACGGTGGGGAGCTTGCCCATCAGTTCGGGGTCGATGGCCGCCACGGCCGCCTCCGACCAACGGCGCTTGCGGACGTCGAAGAGGGCGGTGCCGGAGGCGTCGCCGAACTCCATGGTGGCCACGCCGGTGAGCCAATGGTTCAGGAAGTCATGGGGCAACAGAACGGTGGCCAGGCGGGCGTAATGGTGGGGCTCGTGGTTTCGTAGCCACCGGATTTTCGGGGCGGTGAAGCCCGGCAGGACGGCGTTGCCCACCGCCTTGATGGCCGCCTTGGTCCCGCCGAGGGCCGACTCGATCTCGGCGCACTCGGCGGTCGTGGAGGTGTCGCACCAAAGCTTGGCGGGGCGGATGACGCGGCCGTCGCGGTCGAGAGGCACGAACCCGTGCTGCTGCCCGCTCACGGAGAGGGCGACGATCTCGGACGCGCTGGCCTTGGCTTCCAGCAGGGCGGCCTTGGTCGCCTTGACGAGGGCCTTGGTCCAGGTGGCGGGGTCTTGCTCCTTGGCCCCAGGGGGCAGGCCGGGGAGCAGGCCATACGCGGCCGACCCGGACCCGAGGACCCGTCCGTCGCGTGCATCCACCACCAGTGCCTTGGTCGATTGGGTGCCCGAATCGACGCCGATGACGAGCGTTCGTTGTGCCATGAATGAGCGAAAGGATGGAACAAGACGAGGCCCGGTGTCGATGCGCAGGCGCATCGAGAACGGCCTGCTCGGATGGAGGCAGGGAGCCTTGCCGCTCGACCGGCGGTGCGGTTTGGGCATCGTGACGCTCATGTTGCTGGGGTCGTTGTTGGAGGGCTTGTTCCATCCGGAGTTCCTGTTGGGCAGCCCCGTGGCCTTGCTGGCGTTCGCGTTCTCGCTCTGGATGTTCGTGGATGCGCTGCGGCGCCAGGAATGGATTTGGGCGGTGTGCATCGCCGTGTTCACCGTGTTCTCCGCAATGCTGTACTTCTTCCTCGTGTACCGGCAGCAGGGTCCGGCTGGCGGCGGGGGGATCGGCGGGTTTTCCGGCTTTGAGCTGCCCGGGGCGCGGCAAAGGGCGCGCATGCGAGAGATCCGGGCGCGCATCCACGACCTCGACCATGCACGAGATCACCTCGACCTCGCGGACCTGTTGTTTTCGAGGGGCCAATTCAAGGAGGCCGAGGACAGCTACCGCGCGTCGCTGGCCCGGGACCCGCAGGATGCCGACGCGGCGGCGCACCTGGGGCAATGCCTGATGCGTCTGGCGCGCCCGGCGGAGGCGCGCCCGTTGCTCGAGGGCGTCCTCGCGAGGGATCCGCGACATGACTATGGCCACACGCGGATGGCCTTGGCGGAGGCGTTGACCGCGCTGGGCGAGACCGCCGCCGCGCTCCACCACTGGCACGAGGTGAACCAAAACCACGGCTACCCCCGCGCCCGTGTCCAGCACGCGGAGCTGCTTCTGGCCCAAGGCCGCCGGGCGGAGGCCCTCGCCCTCGCACGCGAGGCCGTCGCCGATGACGACCATGCGCCCCGCTTCCAGAGGCAACGGGACAAGGCGTGGATTCGGAGGGCGCGCCAGATTGTTTCGAGTGGCGGCGGCGACGCGTGAGATGACGGCCCGAAGGGACGCCACGGGATGCCCGGCGGGGACGCCCCTGCCACGTTCCTTCTACGAACGCGACGCCGCCGAGGTCGCGCGGGACCTGGTGGGATGTCGGCTGGCCGTACGGGCTGCACGCGGGCTGCAACTGGGACGCATCGTGGAGACGGAGGCCTACCTGGGCCCGCACGACCGGGCGTCGCACTCTTCAAAGGGAATCACGGTGCGAAACCGGTCCATGTTTGGCCCGCCGGGCCACGCGTACGTGTACCAGATCTACGGGTTGCACTTCTGCATGAACGCGGTCACCGGGCCCGAAGGCCATGGCGCGGCGGTCTTGATCCGGGCCCTGGAGCCGTTGATGGGGATCCACGCGCGGACAACGGGGCCCGGCCTGGTGTGCCGTGCGCTGGGCTTGGACCGGTCCTGGGATGGCGAGGACCTGCTGGGCGACCGCCTGTTCATCGTCGGCCGATTGGAGGACGACCGGCCCTCCATCGTTCGGACGCGCCGGGTGGGCGTGGACTACGCGGGCGCTTGGGCGCGACGTTTGCTTCGCTTCCTCGCGCGGCCCGTCCGAACGCACGACGAGCGGCGACACGCGGCCTAACGGTCCGGCGAGTCAAATCCCACCACCAGCAGCCGGTGGTCCGAGGCCAGCCCCCAGTCCGGCGTCGCATGAATCCACGTGTCCTCGCGCCGCCACTCGCGTGCAAGGCCGCGGCTCACGAGGATGTAGTCGATGCGCGTGTAGGCATCCTCGCGCGCGAAATGATGCGTCCAGGTGATGGAACGTTTCGCGGCCAACGACGATGCGCCGCCACCCATGGGTTCGGCGGGGCGCGTGTCGATGAGCGCCATGGGGCCGCGCCCGGCGAGGGCGCGCAGCGCGGGGCTGTCCGGCGTGTCGTTGAAGTCGCCGCACACGACGAGGTTGGCCTCCGGGTCCGCGCGAAGCAGGGCATCCGCCTTTTCGCGCAGCAGCAACGCCTCCTGCTCGCGCATCTCGGACTCGGCCGCCCACCCGACGGCACGCTTGGACTTCAGGTGGGCCACCAAAAGGATGACGCGGTGCGCGGGCGTCGGCGCAAACGACACCTCGGCGAAGGCCCGGCTGGATCGAAGGCGGCGTCCATCCAGCAGGAACGCCTCGTTCGTGTGGTGACGGCGATGAAGGAACGGAAACCGCGACAGGACGGCAACGCAAATGTTGGTGTCGTGGCCACGCGCAATCTCGGCGTGGGGCAACGGGAAACCCATGGCCCCAACGCGGCGCTGGAGGTCCCTCAGCGCGTCGGCGTCGCCCACCTCCTGCAGCGCAATCACGTCCGCGCGCGACCCCGCAATCAGCCGTGCGACGTGTTCACGGCTGGACTCGGGCTTCGGCTTCCGGCCAGGCGCGGGCCGGACGAGGTAGTTCTCCACGTTGAACGTGGCGACGCGGAAGGCGGGCTCGGACGGAGAGGCGGGGCGTTGGGCTGACGCGGGCCGCAGGCAAGAGGCGTCGGCCAGCACGAGGAACACCATGAGGAGACCCGACGCCCAGCGACGCAGGACGAGGGCGTGGGCGCGTGCGAGACAAGGGAGGGGCTGGGGAGAAAACGCGAGGTCGTACTTGGGCTTCTGCATGAGGGAACGTCCCTGCCAGACCACCGCCATTCAAGGGAGGGGGGGAACAATCCCGTTGTTGCTTCTGGCATGGGTGATACCGTCGCCCGTGAGCAGGGATTCAACTTTTGCCGCCCCGCCGGCCCCCAGCCGGGAGACAAGGCGCGCGCACGGTTCGGTCATGACCCCGATGAAGCCATTGAGCGACAAGCAAAACGAGCCGGACGTACGCGGCCTTCGGATCGACAAGGTGGGCGTGCGCGGCCTGCGCGTGCCCCTGCAGGTCCGGGACAAGGCGCACGTGGCGCCGCAGAACACCGTGGCGACCGTCGGCTTGTTTGTGGACCTGCCCATGGAGTTCAAGGGGACCCACATGAGCCGGTTCGTGGAGGTCCTGAACCAGCATGGCAGCGTCGTCCACGTCGCAAACATCCCGGACATGCTGCGCGCGATGCAGGCGCGCCTGAACGCCCAGAGCGCCCACGTCGAGATGGAGTTCCCGTTCTTCCTCGTCAAGAAGGCCCCGGTCTCGGGCAAGGAGGGCGTGCTCGACTACACCGTGCGGTTCGACGCGTCGTTGCACGGCAGCGAGCTGGACTTCGTCCTCACCGTGAAGGCTCTCGTCACGACGCTCTGCCCCTGCTCCAAGGCCATCTCGAAGTACGGCGCGCACAATCAACGAGGCGAGGTCACCGTCCAAGTCCGCACCTCCCAGGTCGTCTGGATCGAGGACCTCATCGCCCTCATCGAGGCCTCCGCCAGCAGCGAGATGTACTCCCTGCTCAAGCGCGAGGACGAGAAGGCCGTCACCGAGCGCGCCTACGAGAACCCCGTGTTCGTCGAGGACCTCGTTCGCAACGTCGCGCTCCGCCTCAACGCCCATCCCGACGTCGCCTGGTACAAGGTCGAGGCCGAGAACTACGAGAGCATCCACAACCACAACGCCTACGCCTGCATCGAGAAGGGCTGACGCACCAACCCACCCGGCTGCGGCCCGCCTGGTCCACGGCTGCCCGCCGCATCGCCTTTCCCCTTTCACCTTCCGCCCGGGCCGGACAGCCTTGGACCCGTGAGCGACACGGCCACACGCCTGCTGCTGGATGGCCTGATCGGCCACCTCGAGACGCTGCGTGACGACGGAACCCGTTGGGTAGCCGCCTCCCCTGCCCTGTTGGCCGAGGCCACGGGCCCCATCGCCCGTCCGCGCGTCAGCACCCGTGAGGAGACGCGAGCCGCCGGCACAGCCCACAACCGCGCCGCCGGCATCGCATTGGCCCCAAACGTCATCCCCGCGCCTTCCACCACGCCGTCGATGGAGCCGCCCGCCCCGCCCGCCCTCGATGGCCCCGCCTTGGATCGCGCGTCCAAGGTCGCCGCCCTGGCGGCCTTGCAGGCGAAGGCCAAGGCCTGCGTCCAATGCGCGGCCATCGCGCGCGCGCGCACGTCCGTCGTGTTCGGCGTGGGCGACCCCGATGCCGCCCTGATGCTCGTGGGCGAGGCGCCCGGACGAGACGAGGACCAGCAAGGGGAACCCTTCGTGGGCGCGGCCGGGCAACTGCTCACCAAGATCCTCGTGGCGATGGGCCTCGGCCGCGACCACGTGTACATCGCCAACGTGCTCAAGTGCCGTCCGGACACACCCGGCGAGTCCTTCGGCAACCGCAAGCCCACGGCGGACGAAATGTCGACGTGCATCCCCTTCTTGTTCGAGCAGGTACGGATCGTCCGTCCACGCGTGATCGTGGCGCTGGGCGGGACCGCCTTGGAGGGATTGCTGGGACAGCAAAAGCTTTCGGTGACGCGGATGCGAGGGCGATGGGCAGACTTCGCGGGCGTGCCCTTGATGCCCACCTACCACCCGTCCTACCTGCTGCGTCAGGACACGTTGGCCACCAAGCGCGAGGTCTGGGAGGACATGCTGGCCGTGATGGACAAGCTCGGCATGGCCATCAGCGCCAAGCAACGCGCCTACTTCACCAAGGCCTGAGCCGTCGGTAGGCCGCGTGCCCTCACGCGGCGGCTTCGATGCCTCGTGCCCGGTGCGTCGGGTCAGGGGACCCGGCCATACGCGTTAACCTAAAATCCTTGTCGCTCCCAGCCCGTGCGGCAGGCTCGGGCCATGGCACACGACGCGTTGCCCGAAGAATGGGAAATCCTCGCCTCCTGGCTCCCCGACAACCTCGAGCACCTCGCCCGGGAACACCGCTTCATCCGGCGGGCAC
>JBJSZF010000096.1:0-1255 GCA_046090125.1 Verrucomicrobiota bacterium | reverse complement strand
CAACCGCACGAGGCGCCCCACCGACCGCGCGATGCGCCGCAACGACCGCACCATGGGTCGCTACGCCCGCACGATGCGCCGCAACGACCGCACGAGGCGCCGCAACGACCGCACGATGCGCCGCAGCGACCGCACGAAGCGTCGCAACGACCGCACGAAGCGCCGCAGCGACCGCACGAAGCGCCGCAGCGACCGCACGAAGCGTCGCAACGACCGCACGAAGCGCCGCAACGACCGCACGATGCGCCGCAACGCCCGCACGAAGCGCCGCAGCGACCGCACGATGCGTCGCAACGACCACATGAAGCGCGACAACGCCCGCACGGGGCCTCGAAGCCCGTGCTGGCTGCACCGCGGTGTCGTTGCGGGTCGCGGGGTTGGGCTTTGTCGCGCCGCGCTTTATTGGGGAAGGTTTTCACGCAACGACCCAAACACGCCAAGAGGCGGGGGTGGCTGGAGCGGCCGTGCCGCCTGGGGTGATGGGTGACGTGTCGGACGTGTTGAGGGCTCGGGGCCTCGCAATGGGGCTAAGCGGACCAACGCCGACGGGAACGTGCGGGCTTCCGGCAACGGGGATCGCGATGGCCACAGGGGGCGCGCACGTCCTTGTGCGCGTCGGGGGCTTCATCGGAATGGCCTTCGCGGCGCGGTTCCGGCCTTGGGGTTCGTGGTTGGCATCCCTGCTGCTTCGGGGTTTCTTCGCCTTGCCTCAGGGCAGGCTTGCTCCATGTCCATCCACGTCGCTCTGCATCATCGGACCCACTACGTCTATGACCGGCCCGTGCGGCACTCGCCGCATGTGATCCGGCTGCGCCCGGCCCCGCACAGCCGGACGCCCATCCTGGCCTACTCCCAGCGGATCCTGCCCAAGGACCACTTCATCAACTGGCAACAGGACCCCTTCTCCAACCACCTCGCGCGCGTTGTCTTCCCGGAGCCCACCACGGAGCTGCTCATCGAGGTGGACCTCGTCGCCGAGATGTCGGTGTACAACCCGTTCGACTTCTTCTTGGAGGAGTCGGCGACGGAGCATCCGTTCACGTATGAACCGGTGCTGAGGAAGGACCTCGCGCCGTTCATGGCATGGCCGGGCGCGGGCCCCAAGCTCCTGGCGTTGGTGGACCGCTGGCGCGGCACGCGGAAGCGCACCATCGACTTCCTGGTGGAGGTGAACCGCTCCCTCAGCGAGGAGATCCGGTACGTCATCCGGATGGAGCCCGGCGTGCAGACGGCGGAGGAGACGTTGACGCTGCGG
>JBJSZF010000095.1:0-2303 GCA_046090125.1 Verrucomicrobiota bacterium | reverse complement strand
GGAGAGGGCTTGGGGATCCGTGGTAAAGCGGATCGGATGTCGCTGGAGTTGTTCCGTGGTGAGTTCTTCGGTGCGGTCGTGCCCCTCGTTCAGCTCGCGGACGCGGTTTGCATTGATGTCGAAGCCGACGACATCGAACTTCGAGGCAAAGGCGACAGCGAGCGGTAGGCCTACATATCCGAGGCCGATGACGCATATGGACGCCCGGCGTTGGACAAAGGCGTCGAAGGGAGTGGGGGAGGACATGGTTTGTGGAACGTGTTTGTTGAGCGCGGAAAATTCTTCAGACTGCAAGCGCCGATGAATGGGTCCTTGTCATCTCGTGAATGAGATCGATCAAGACGGTTGAGTTCTGCCAGCCCAAGGTTCGCTTGGCTCGGGACGGGTTTCCCGCGAGCAGTGTAGGCTCGGACGGCCTGACCAGTGAGGGGTCGTGCTTGACCCAAGTCCGCCAATCCAAGCCTACCGACTCAAAGGCGAATTGTAGGACGTCCCGCACTGAGTGCAGCCTACCCGTTGCGAAGACAAAGTCATCAGGCACACAAGCATCCCATAGCATCCTAAATCGAGGTGATCAGGACGCGTCGAAACCCTCGGATTCCGGGGATTCCCGGTCCTTGGCGCTTGCGGGAGACTTTCGGAACCCGGGCTCCTTGGCAGTTGTCTAAATCAGGCCAAAAAACACGACCGCTGTCCCACGGGATCATGCAAATCCCGGGAAATACGCCTGCGATGGCGCCGCGAGGTTCTTGTAGCTGCCCTTCCCTGTCCCATAGCGGTCCAGCAGCGCCAAGATGTCCAGCCGACGCCAGATGACGCCGCGCACCAGCGCGAACATCCGCACGAAGCTCTGGCCCCACTTCCCCGCCCATGCCAGGTACCGCAGGATCAGGTGCACCAGCAACGCCACCCATATCTGCCACCGGATCCCGTTGGCCGAATAGCTGATGAAGTCACACAGCTTGAGCGTTTGCTTGAGCTGCTTGAAGAACACCTCGATCTCCCACCGCGCCCGGTACAGGTCCACGATCGTCGAGGCCGCCCATTCCTCGTGGTTGCTCAGGAACACCATGTCCTGGTCCTCCCCGTCCACCTCCACCGTGGCCCGAATCCTCCGGCATCGGGTGCCGTTGCTCAGGGTTACCACCTCGTCCTCGTGGACCGCACCGCTCGCCGCCCTGCGCTCCTGGACCTCGCACACCGTCCCCTCCTTGCAGCGGGTGACCCAGGTCACGTCCCGTGCCGTCAGGTCCGCAAAGTGGCCGTGGTCGTTGTAGCCCCGGTCGAAAATGACGATTTCGCCCGGTTTCAGGCCCGCCGTGAGCTCCCGTGCCCGCCGGTTGTCGGCCTCCCGGGCGGTGTCCACGACGACGCAGGCGGGCAGGAGGCCCTCGAAGTTTAGGCGCACGTGGGCCTTGGCGGCGGCCTTGCGACGTCGATGCGAGGCCCAGTCCATGCAGTTGGCCGCAAGTTCTAGCGTCGTGGAGTCGATGATGTGGATGGCCTTGCGAAGCTTCCCGAGCCTGCCCGGGAACCGGCGCTTGCCGAAGCCGGGGGCCTGGGAAACCAGATGGTCTCGGGTGGTCCAAAACAACTCCTCGGCAATGACGGCCGGGCGCTTCTTGTTGGCGTGAGAGAGGGTGTTGCGCCGGGCGGGCCGGGCGCCGCGAATGGTGCTGAGGACCCCGGAGTGGATGTCGGTCTGGTCACACAGGTCGTTGAGACCGAAGTTGTGCGAGAGCTTGGAGAAGACCAGGACGACGACGTGGCTCCAGTAGTCGAAGGTCCGGGCGAGGTCCTCGGCGCCGTGCTTGCGAACGATCTTGCCGAGGGCGTGCGCGGGAATGTGGTTGCAAACCTGCTTGAGGACGGAATGCTTGGACGCGGTTGCGTTAATGTTTTTTGTCATGCGCCTGTCGAGTGACAGACGCCCACATCAACGCAAACAAATTTTTGGTTCAAGCCCTCATGGCCGTTTCCTGTGGGCTGCTTGTGGAACACTTTCAACCTTTACAATCTCTGGCGTTTGGGACCTAAAGCAGTGGGCAGCCGTAAGGATGACACGGTTGTTCAGCGTTGTGCCTGATCTTACAACGTCCAATACTTCACCAGTCTGTGTATTGCGGGCTTTGACTTTCGTCGCAACCAGGCCGCCCACGATTTTCCCGTCGGTACCAAGTCGTCGCGGGCCTAAATCATGAAGTGCAATCCGCTCATAGACCTCATACGGAATTCCAGGCGCGGGTATGCCGGCTTGAATCCAAGGGATGGATTGGCCACTCATGATCAGTAGGCCAGCCGCC
>JBJSZF010000094.1:0-2259 GCA_046090125.1 Verrucomicrobiota bacterium | reverse complement strand
CAGACGCCGGTGAATGCGAGGGGGAAGAAGAGCAGGACGGTGTTCTTCTTGCCGAGGTTGTCGGCGAGGGCGACGTCGGCGAGGCCGGCGTCAGTCTTGGTCTTCAGGGTGAAGGCGGGGGCCTTGGAACCTACGGCGATTGGCATGTGACTGATGTATCTAGGGGTGAAAAAATGCGGCGGGCGAACGTCGCCCGTCGCGAACGGCCGCACCGTTACAGGCGACGGTGCGGGGTGTCAATCGACGGCGCGGCCGGGTCAGCCGAGCGCCTTGAGGACCTCGGCCGCATGTTCCTCGGGCTTCACCTCTGGCCAGACATGGGCAATGCGGCCGGCCGGGTCGATGTGAAAGGTGACGCGGTGCGTGCCCAGGTATTTCCGGCCCATGAAGACCTTCTCGCCCCAGACGCCATAGGCCTGGACGAGTTCCTTCTTCTCGTCGGCCAGCAATGGGAAGGGCAGCTCGAACTTGGCCGCGAACTTCGCATGGGACTTCACGGGGTCCGTGCTCGCGCCGAGCACGACGGCCCCCTTCTTCTTGAACTTGGCGTAGGCGTCACGGAAGGCGCAGGCCTCCTTGGTGCACCCGGGGGTGTCGTCCTTCGGATAGAAGTACAGGATGACGTGCTTGCCGAGGAGGTCGGCGAGGCGGACCACGGAGCCGTCCGTGGACGGCAACGAGAAATCCGGGGCGACATCGCCCGGCTTGAGGGTGAGTTCCGGCTTTTTTGCCATGACGGGCACCGTACCGCCGAGCGTCCATGCCGCAACTTGCCGTGAAACCGCGGGCGAGGTGCGCCCGTTACGGAAGCCCGCATGAAGACATTGATCCATTCCATCATCACGTGGGCACCGTTGATCGCCGCCATGGCCGCGCGCGCGGAGGTGCTCCTCGACGAAACCTTCAACTATCCGGACGGGCCGTTGGCCTCGGTGTCGGACGGGCGCTGGGTGACACACAGTGGGACGCCGGGCCAGGTAGCAGTGTCAGGCGGCGGCATCCGGCTGCTGGGTTCCAAGACGGAGGACATCCGCAATGCATTTGTGACGCGCGGCGTGACCAACGGCACCTTGTTTGCGGGCTTGGACGTGAGGTTCCGCGCCTTGCCGAGCCCGACGGGCGCCTTCTTCTTCCACTTCAAGGACCCGGTGGATTCGGGCGCGGCCTCGGTGTTCACGGGACGGATCCACGCGACGACGGCGGGGGCTGGCGCGGGATCGCTGCGGGTAGGGATTGCATGGGGCACGGGCACGCCCGTTTGGGCGGCCCGAGACATCCGGACGAACGAGGCGGCGCGGTTGGTGCTGATGTTGGACCTTGGTGCGACAAACGCGGTGTTGTGGGTGAACCCGGGCACGGAGGCGGACGTCGAGGGCCGGGCACTGGCGAATGACGGGCGCGGGATCGGACAGGGGTTGAGCCAGGTGGCGTTCCGTCAAGCAACGGGCTTGGGCGAGGTGGAGGTGGACCGGCTGCGCGTGGGGACGCGGTTCGAGGATGTGGTGGATGGCGGCGTGCCGAGGGTGGGTGTTGTTCGCGAAGGGTACGGCGTGCGCGCGTGGATGCCTGCGACAGCGTGGGAGGCTGGCTGGCGAATGGAGGTGGCGGGCGGGTTGCGTGGGCCGTGGAGCCAAGGGCCTGAAATGACGGTGGAGGGCGACCGTGCGTCGGTGTGGATCCCGAACGGGCCGTCGATGGTGTGGCTGCGGCTGGCGAGGCGTTGAAGGCCAGCGAAGGAAGGAGATGCGAAGACGGCCCGGGTGACCTTCACGAAGGGTTGCCCGGGCCGTTTTATGCGGGGACGGAAACGGGGAGTCGGACGAAGGCCGGCCTAGTCGCGGAAGTTCACGAACGAGAGCGCGACGGGGAAGTCGTGGGAGCGGAGGGCGGCGATGACGGCCTGGATGGCGTCGCGGTTCTTGCCGGTGACGCGGAGCTCGTCGCCTTGGATGGCGGCGGTGACCTTGAGGTTTAGGCCGCGGATGAACTGGGAGATGTCCTTTGCCTGGGAGCCTTCGATGCCCTGCTTGATCTGGATGGATTGGCGGGCGTGGCCGAGGGGCGAGAGCTCGGCCTCGCCTTGGTCGATGCTCTTCATGCTGATGCCGCGCTTGGCGAGCTTGGCGACGACCATCTCGACGAGGGCACGCATCTTGAAGGCGTCGGGGGCGCGGAGCTTCACCTCGTTTTTCTCGAGCACGATCTCGGCGCCGGAGCCCTTGAAGTCGAAGCGGCTCAGCAATTCCTTCTGGGCTTGGT
>JBJSZF010000093.1:0-3024 GCA_046090125.1 Verrucomicrobiota bacterium | reverse complement strand
AACGGCTTCCTTCCGGCGACGTGCCAGGCGTCGATGTTGCACGCACATGGCGGCACGCCGCTGGCCAACATCGCGCCACGCGAGTCCGTCCCGGGCGTGCAAGACGCCAAGCGGCGGCTGGCCCTGCGGCTGGACCGGATGGCGATGGCGGCGGAGGGGGCGGACGCGGCCTTGGAGGGGGCGTTGGCCAACGCCGAGCTGGCGTCGCGCATGCAGGCATCGGTGCCGGACCTGCTGGAGCTGAAGGGCGAGGGCGAGGCGACGCGGCGGATGTACGGGCTGGACTCGTCGAACCCCCACACGCGCACGTATGCGAGGCAGTGCCTCCTCGCGCGGCGGCTCGTGGAGCGCGGCGTGCGGTTCGTGGAGCTGACGATCCCGATGGTGGACGGGTACCAGCGTTGGGACGCGCATGGCAACATCGCCCACAACCACGGGATGAACGCGCGCGCCATCGACCAGCCCACGGCGGCGTTGCTGCGGGACCTGCGCCAGCGGGGCTTGCTGGACCAGACGTTGGTGGTGTGGGCGGGCGAGTTCGGGCGGACGCCCTTCGCGCAGGGGTCGGATGGGCGCGACCACAACGAGCATGGCTTCTCGGTGTGGATGGCGGGCGGCGGGGTTCGGCCGGGCTTCGCGTATGGGGCGACGGACGAGTGGGGCTACCGGGCCGTGGAGAACCGGCTGGAGATGCACGACCTGCACGCGACGATGCTGCATCTGCTGGGGATCGACCACACGCGGCTGACGTATCGGTTTGGCGGGCGCGACATCCGGCTGACGGACGTGCACGGGAACGTCATCCATCCCTTGCTGGCGCGGGGGTGACGGGGGGCGGGGTGCGGGGGGCGGGCGGCGAGGGGCGACGGCGGGGAGGCGCTTTAGTCCCAGGGGAAGCCGGGCTTCACGTGGTTTTGGAGGCGGCGCAGGTCGGCGCGGTCGTCCGGGGGTTGGGCGATGGTGAAGAAGAGGCTGCCGGACTTGGGGAAGCGCCAGCGCCAGCGTTCGACGTGGCTGTCGGCGAAGGCGAGGTTGGCGGCCTGGCCGTGGCGGTTGGCGGGGATGTCGAACCAATGGTCGCGGTACTGTGACTGGAGCGTGGGCGTGCCGAAGACGGAGTCGAGGATGGCGTCCTCGTGGGTGTCGATGAAGGTGAAGAGGTTGGAGGGGGCGGGGTTGTTGATGTCGGTCAGCCTCTTGAAGGTGGGGGCGACGTCGCAGGAGATGGACTGGCTGAGGTTATAGGAGCGGGTGCGAAGGGGTGCGCCAGGAAGGACGGAGTCGTCGGGCCTGCGAACGCGGGCGGTGTCGGCGGGGCAGCGGAAGGTGGCGACGCCCTGGAGGTAGGGGAAGAGGACGGAGGATCGGAGCTTGGCGGGGGTGAGGTCGTAGGGGGCGAGGCCGGGCGCCCAGGAGTTGGACTGGGTGATGGGGTTCAGCGTGGACACGTCATAGACGTAGTTGTTGAGGGGCAGGGCGTCGTTGTGGTCGGTGGCGTAGAGGTGGAGGGAGATGCTGAGCTGGCGTTGGTTGTTCTTGCAGGAGGCTTCGAGGGCGCGCATGCGAGCGGTGGACAGCGCGGGGAGGAGCATCGCCGCCAAGATGGCGATGATGGCGATGACAATGAGGAGTTCCACCAAGGTGAACGCCCTCGCGCCGGGGATCCGGACGCCGCGCAGGTTCATGGTGGGCAGGCTGCGGATGCAGTCTGGATTCGGCAAGGGCGGGGTTGATCGGCAATCCCCGGTTGATCCGTTCACGGGGCGCGGCGGCTCGAAGGACGCGATCGGATACGGTCGTCGTCCGCCATGCGCCATGCCGCGGCCATGCGAGATTGGTGTCGCCGCATGGAAGCACACGGATTGCGGCGAGCGACACCGCCCTCGTCCGGAGGACGGGTTGGGCTGGGGCCCGATGCGGCACGGAGCGGTTACGACGACTGGCCGGGGAGACGCGACGCGTACGATTCTCGGATGGCTGGATGCGAAACGATGAGTCCTCCGCCTTCAACAGGGGCGAAGCTCGGGATGGAAATGGCCCGGAGGCGAGAACGCCTTCGGGCCATGGGCTAGGGCAGCAGCGGTACCGTGCCGTGGCGCGCGAGGATGGTGGACTCGGGTGCGTGGCTCGGCGCGCACGGGGCGGAGGCGGGACCGTCAGAGCCTCTTCACGCGGACGTTCTTGGAATAGACGACGGACTTGGGGTCATGGGCCTGGAAGGCAATGGTGCCTTGGTTGAGCTTGCGCTCGAAGTCCTTGCCGGGCTTGCGGCCTGGCTCCTCCTTGAACTCGTTGACGAGCTTGCCATCGAGGTAGATGCGGACGGTGTCGCCCTTCACGACGACGTGGTGGGTGTACCACTGGTGGTCCTTGACGTGGATTTCCTTCACGTCC
Source organism: Verrucomicrobiota bacterium (assembly GCA_046090125.1). GTDB lineage: Bacteria > Verrucomicrobiota > Verrucomicrobiia > Limisphaerales > UBA9464 > UBA6176. The sequence continues at coordinate 630 of JBJSZF010000093.1, read as the reverse complement.
TGGACGGCATAGACGGAGCCGGACTTTCGCCAGTCGCCCTGGGTTTGGTTGACCTGGGTCTCGTAGCCGCCCCACGGCCAACCGGAGTCTTGGTACTTGGTGTGGATGTACACGCCGCCGTTGGAGCCGGGCTCGGTGAGGATGTCCACCTTGAGCTCGAAGTCTTTGAATGGGGCCAGCGCGCCGATGTAGAAGCAGTGGCTGCGCTCGCCGCTCGCGCGGAGGGCGCCGTCGGCGATCTTCCAGGAATCCGGCCGCTCGTTGACGAGCCAGCCATCCCAGGTGCCGTCGAAGATCACGGTGAAGCCCTCGGAATCGACCTTGCCGAGGCGGGAGCCCGGGGCCCCGAGGGATGCGACGGGCGCCGCTCCCTTGGCCGCAGGCACGGGATCCGCCGTGACCTCCTTTTTCTCGACCTTCACCGACACGCAACCCGCCATCACCACGGCGGCCAGTCCAAGCGGCAACATCGTCCTCTTCATGTGCCGCGAAGTTCCCCATGCCCTGTCCCGCTTGGCAATCGTGAAGTCACCGTGCGCGGGGCGAAGGGGGAAGGATGAGGGATGAAGGATGAGGGATGAAGGATGAGGGATGAAGGATGAGGGACTAGGCGAAGGTGGCGACGGGATG
>JBJSZF010000092.1:0-11338 GCA_046090125.1 Verrucomicrobiota bacterium | reverse complement strand
GACGACGTCGCGAATCACGTCATCGGCCGCGGCCGCACCTGCTACGCGGTCCTCAACACCTACCCCTACAACGGCGGCCACCTGATGGTGGTGCCGTACCGGCAAGTCCCCGGCCTGGAGGGGTTGTCCGACGAGGAGTTGCTGGAGGTCATGCGGATGGTGCGCGACTGCCAGGCCGCCCTGCGCGAGGTCATGCGGCCGCACGGGTTCAACATCGGAATCAACCTCGGATCCGTGGCCGGGGCCGGCATCGTCGAGCACCTCCATGTACACGTCGTCCCTCGATGGAACGGCGACGCGAACTTCATGCCCGTCATTGCCCAGACATCCGTCGTGCCGGAGGCGCTCCGGGACACGGCGGGCAAGCTGCGCGAGGCGCTCGCCCACGTTCGGTGCAACCCGCCGGGACCGTGTGCGGCGGAACCCACCTGATGCCCACACGGGGCCTTCCAGCAGCCACGATCCCATCGCGGGAGCCCACCATGCCCGCCCACGACGGCCATCCAGGCTCACCGGCGGAAGCCATCGCTGGGTTCCGCCCCATCCCGAGGGATTCCCGGGCACTGGCGGCTCACGCCATCAACGCCGGGATCAGCTCGCCGTGGATGTCCGTCAGGCGGTAGTCGCGTCCCTCGAATCGATACGTGAGGCGCTTGTGCTCAATGCCCAACAGGTGGAGCAACGTCGCGTGCAGGTCGTGCACGCTCACCGGGTCGCGCACGATGTTGTACCCGAAGTCGTCGGTCTCGCCGAGGACGACGCCCGGCTTGATGCCGCCGCCGGCGAACCACATGGAGTAGCACCGGGGGTGATGGTCGCGCCCGAAGCTGTTCTTGGAGATGTCGCCTTGGCTGTACGCGGTACGGCCGAACTCACCGCCCCAGATCACGAGGGTTTCGTCCAACATGCCGCGTTGCTCCAGGTCGCGGATGAGCGCCGCGCTGGGCTTGTCCGTCTGCCCGGCCTGGTTGCGGATGCCGTCCGGCAGGCCGCCGTGGTGGTCCCAGTCGCGATGACACAACTGGATGAAGCGCACGCCGCGCTCGGCCAGGCGCCGTGCGAGGAGGCAGTTGTTGGCAAAGGACGGCTTCCCGGGCGCCGCGCCATAGCTTTCCAACACCTCCTTGGGCTCCTTCGAGATGTCCATCAAGTCCGGCACGCTCGCCTGCATCCGGAAGGCCAACTCGTAGTTCTCGATGTGGGTGGCGATGTCGGGGTCGGCCAGGCGGCCCAGTTGCCGCTGGTTGAGAGCCTGCATCGCGTCGATGAGCCGTCGCCGCGCCGGGCGGTCGAGGCCGGGCGGGTCGGACACGTACAGGACGGGGTCGCCTTGGTTGCGGAACTGCACGCCCTGGAAGTTGCCGGGGAGGAAGCCGTTGCCCCAATAGCGGGCCTGCAAGGGCTGGCCGCCGCCGCCGCTCGTGAGCACCACGAAGGCCGGCAGGTTCTCGTTCTCGCTCCCGAGCCCGTAGGCGATCCATGCGCCCATCGTGGGACGACCCGGCTGTTGGTGCCCGGTTCCGAAAAACGTCACGGCGGGGTCATGGTTGATCGGCTCGGTGAACACGGAACGGACCAACGCCACGCGGTCGATGATCTCGCCGGTGTGGGACATGACCTCGCTCAGCTCCGTGCCGCTCTTGCCAAAGCGCTTGAAGGCAAAGGGCGACCCCACGCAGAGGAGCTGCTTCTGGCCCGCCGTCATGCCCGTGATGCGCTGGCCGCGCCGCACCGACGGCGGCAGCTCCGTGCCCGTAAGGTCCTTCAGCTTGGGCTTGGGATCGAACAGGTCGAGGTGCGAGGGCGCGCCCGACTGGAACAGGTAGATGACGCGCTTGGCCTTCGGCGGGACATGGAGCTTTTCGAGGATGCCCGGGATGCCAGGACGGGCCCCGGCTGCCACGGCGCGGCGCTCCGGGTTGAGCAACGTGGCCAGCGCGATGGCACCCAGGCCGGTGGTGCTCCGGGTGAGGAACGCGCGGCGAGAGGCGATTCGTTCGAGATCGGGCAGGAGGTTCATGGCTAGCGGGTGATGGCCTCGTTGAGGTTGAGGAGGACGTTGGCCACGGCAGTCATCGCGGCGAGGCCGGGCGCGGGAATGTCCTTCGGGACCGAACTTTCGCCCACGCCAAGGAAGGCCTTGGCGGCGGCGGGATCCTTTTCAAACCGGGAAAGCTCGCTGGCGTAGGTGGCGCGCAGCACGGCCAGCTCCTCGGCGGCGGGCACGCGGCCCAGCACGTGCCGGAACGCCCGCACGAGCCGTCGCTCGGGGTCGGCCGGCGATTCCTTCCATGCCCGCGCCGCCAGCGCCCGCGCCGCCTCGACGTACACGGGGTCGTTCATCAGGACGAGCGACTGCAACGGCGTCTGCGTGCGTTGGCGGAGGAAGGTGCACACCTCGCGGTTCGGGGCGTCAAACGTCGCGAACGACGGGTAGTGCGCCGAGCGCCGCCAGAAGACGTACATGCCCCGCCGATAGAGCTTCTCGCCCTTGTCCTGCTCGTAACGCGAGTCCGTGCCATCCCAGATGCCGGGCGGCTGGTACGGCTTCACCGAGGGCCCGCCGATGCGTCGGTCCAGCAACCCAGACACGGCGAGCGCGTTGTCACGGACGAACTCGGCGTCGAGCCGGAGCCTAGGGCCGCGGGCCATCCAGCGGTTGTAGCGGTCCTTGGCCAGCAAGGCCTCCGGGGTCGCGGCGGACTGCCGATACGTGGCCGACGTCACGATCAACCGCACCAACTCCTTCACGTCCCACGAACCCACGGGCCGCGCCTTGCCCTTGCGCGAGCTGTCGGACACGGGGCCACCGTCCCGGAACTGGACCGAGAGCCAGTCCAGCAGCTCCGGGTGGCTCGGCCAGTCGCCCTGGGAACCAAAGTCGTTCAACGTCTTCACCAGCCCGGCGCCCAGGAACAACGACCAGAAGCGGTTCACCGTCACCCGCGCCATGAGCGGGTGCGACGGATCGACGAGCCAACGGGCCAGCCCCAGGCGGTTGGCGGACTCGCCCTTGGGAAGGGGCGGCAGGAACGCGGGAACGCCCGCCGACACCTTCTCGCCCCGGGTGCGGAAGTCACCCCGCACCAGCACGAACGTGTCCCGGGGTTGATCCATCTCCTCCATGACCAGCGTCGTAGGAATGGCCCCGAAGGCCTCGTCCTTTTGCCGACGCGCCTTCGCGAGGGCAGCCTCGGACCGAAGCAAGTCCACGGCGAACACCTCGCGGTAGAACCGGCGCAGGTCCTCCTGTTCCTCGCCAGAGCGCTTGCCGCCGGTCTTGGCGATGATGGGCAGGAAGCCCTGCAACGCCTCGCGGCGCGCCTCCTCGTCGTCGAGGACGCGGTCCCACCACACCCAACGGTCCACGCGGCCCGCAAGGAAGGCCTCGTTCGCCCGGGAACCCAGGCGCAGCGGCTGCGCGTTGCCCACGTCGCCCTTCAACCCGTCACGCTCGACATCGACGTCGCGTCGGCGCCCATCCACCCACACGCGAAGCCCGGCGGCCTTGCCGGAACCGTCGTGCGTGACGAGGACGTGGTGCCAACGGTCGGCCGCGAAGGCCTCCTTCGTGCGCACCTTCAGCGCGTCCTCGGGCCACGCCGACACGACGTGCACCTGGACCTTGTTTTCCGTGATGAAGACGTCCGCCCCCTTGTAGCCGGGGCCGGGCTCCATCCGGCTCCAGACCGCGCCGGAAGACTTCCAACGCACCCACACGCTGGAGGAGAAGGCGTTGGTGCGATGCAGCGGGGGCAGTCCGTCCCATTCCGCAGATGCCTTGCCATCCACCACCAAGGCACGCCCCACCGCGCCGCCCTCGAAGCTCAGGGCATTCGTCCCGGCCCATCGGCCCGGGACCTTTTGGCCACGCACCATGGCCTCCAGCGCGTCGTCGAGGTCGATGCGCGCCACCACGCGGTCCCGCGCCGGCTCCTCCGGCGGGCGCCCGTTGGTCTCGCGCTCGAACTTCTCCTGGGTCTCGCCCAGCTCGTTCTGGCGGTCGTTCAACGTCTTCTCGGCGTCCCGCAGGCGAAACTCCGCCTCGACGAGCCGGACGGCCTGCTCCGGCGACGGCACGGGCAGGCGCGGCGGCGGGTTGTCGCTCCGGATCCGGTCGAGGCCCTTCTCCGGCACGTTGTGGAAGAAGGCGTAGAGGCGGTAGAACTCCTTGGTTCCGATGGGGTCGTACTTGTGGTCGTGGCACTCGGCGCACCCGACGGTCATGCCGAGCCAGACGGACCCGAGGGTGCTGACGCGATCCACGACGTACTTGTTGAGGTATTCGTCGGGGTCAGCGCCGCCCTCGTCGTTGGTCATGTTGTTGCGCACGAAGCCGGTGGCGACGCGCTGGGACTGGGTGGCGTTGGGGAGCAGATCGCCGGCGAGCTGCTCCACGGTGAAGGCGTCGAACGGCTGGTTCTTGTTGAACGCCTGGATCACCCAGTCGCGCCACAACCACATGAACCGCACGCCGTCAAAGTGGTAGCCGCTCGTGTCCGCAAACCGCGCCAGGTCCAGCCAATGCGCCGCCATGCGCTCGCCGTACTGGGGCCGGTCCAGCAGCCGGTCCACGAGCTTGCCGTACGCGTCCGCCGACCCGTCCGCGAGGAACCCATCGACCTCCTCGATCGTCGGCGGCAGGCCCGTGAGGTCGAGGGTGACGCGCCGGATGAGGGTGGCCTTGTCGGCCTCGGGCGCGGGCTTGAGCCCCTCGCGCTCGATGCGCGATAGGACGAAGCGATCCAGCTCGTTGCGGGGCCACCGGGCGTCCTTCACCGCCGGAAGCGCCGGGCGCGACGGGGGAACGAACGACCAGTGCGCCGACCACGCCGCGCCAGACTCGACCCACCGGCGCAGGAGCGCGACCTGCGACGCGTTGAGCGGCTTGCCCGTCTCCGGCGGCGGCATGATCTCGTCCGGGTCCTTGGACTCCACCCGCTCCACCAACGAGCTGGCCTTGGAATCCCCCGCCACCACCGCATGGCGCCCCGACTTGAGCGCCTTGAAGGCCTCCTCCTTTGAATCGAGCCGAAGCCCGGCCTTGCGCTTGCCCTCGTCGGGGCCATGGCACGTGTAGCAGTGCTCCGACAAGATGGGCCGGATGTCCCGGTTGAAATCAATGGGTGCGGACGACGCAACGGCGGCGGGCTTGCCCGGCGCGGCCAAGGCGTGGCCAAAGCCGAGTGCCCAAAACAACGCCATGGACGCGCCCACGCCCAACCATCCTGCTTGCCTTCGGGGAAACATGCGCTGCGGACAGACTGCCCACGCCCGCCCCGTCATTCAACGACCGTTCCGAGAAAACAAGGCCGATGGTCCCGGCTCAGGCCCGGATGGCCGCCGCCATGTCGGCCAGCATCGACGGCACCTTCTTCCATGGGTCGTCGGGCATCTCGTATTCCAGGACGAACCATCCTTGGTAGCCGGCGTCACGGAGGAGCTTGACCACGCGGGGCAGGTCCGTGGGCACGGCCTGCTTGGAGCCGCGCGGGCGCATGAGGCCCTTGTACTGGACATTGACCGCATGGGGCGCGCACCGGGCGAGGTCGGCGTAGGGGTCGGCGGTGTTGAAGTTCCCGACGTCGAGGTTGATGCCCACCCACGGGCTGCGGACGGCACGGACGATCTCGAGGAGGTCGGCGGACTCGCTGACGATGCCACCGTGGTTTTCGACGCCGAGGAAGATGCCGTGGCGGCCGGCGATCTCACCCGTTTCCTCGAGCGCCTCGATGGTCCGGCGCTTGGCGTCGGCGAGGGAGGAGCCCCGGGCGTCCCCGGCAAAGACCCGGATGTGGGGAGCGCCCAGCTCGGCGGCGCGCTGGATCCAGGTGCGCACCGACGCCAGCTCCCGGTCCCGCTCGGGCCCGGACGGCAGGGTGAAGGTGTTGCCCACCGCCGTGCCGCTCACGCTCACGCCCGAGAGGAACGCGTGTCGGCGGACGCGCGCGAGGTAGTCTGCCGGAAGCGGGTTGGGAAAGTAGTAGCTCGTGAGCTCGGCTCCCTCGCAGCCGTGGCGCGCGCAGTAGTCGATGAACCGGAACATGTCCATGGACGCGGGCGAGCCGTCCTTGCCGGGCGCGAACTGGGCTCCGAACGAATACGCGGCCAACGACAGTCGCAGGCGAGGCGGGCCGCTTCGTGGGAAGGGTTCGCCGGCCACCAGCGCGGCCGAACATGCCATGCCGACGCCCAGGAAGTCGCGGCGCGAGACCAATCGGGGGTTCATGGGCGGCATGTTAGGGAACTCCCGCGCCCATGGGAACGCCGGAGACGCCCGGCACCCACCACAACCCCAGCCGAACCCACAACGGCGTCGTGACAAATGCCAACGCCGACGTTGCAACAACCACGCGCACTGACGTCAGGACGTCGCCGCCATGGTGCCGGGCCATCACGATGGGGAAGACGGCGGCGGGCATGGCCGCCTGCACGACCAGCACCCGCTTCAACTCCACCGAAACCGGGAGCCACCGCGCCAGCAGCAACATCAACGCCGGCGCGACGCCGCAGCGCGCGGCGCAGGCTGCCAGCATCAGGCGCTTGCCGCCAAAGCCCCGCCACGAGGGCGTGGTCTCCGAGAGGGTCGCGCCGATCAACACGAGTCCCAGGGGAAAGCAGCAGGCCCCCAGCATCTGCACCGCCGAGCTCGCGAACCTGGGCAAGGCCACGCCGGACAGGTTCAACGCCACTCCCGCCGCCACCGCCACCAGGGGAGGGTTGAGCAACCGCCGCCATTCCCGCCAGTTCGCGTGCCCCAACGTCACCAGCCCCACCGTCCACAGGGCCACGTCCACGCCGAGGTTGTGCAGGAACAAAACCCCGGTCGTCTCGCGTGGAAACAGCAGGGTCACCAAGGGCAACGGCGCATACCCGTAGTTCTGGAAGCCCGTCGTCACGGAAAATGTCCGGGCCTCGGCCGACGCCAGGCCCGGTCCCTTGCCAAACACCCAACGGGCGGCCCACCGCGCCACAACGACTCCCACGCAAATCCCCGCGAATCCCGCCAAGGGGGGAGCCCAGACGTTGCCGGGCCTCCGAAGGGCCTCGTTTCCGAGGATGTGGTCCAGGATCAGGCACGGCGCGAGGACGTTCACCACGACCCTCAGGAGCGACTCGTCGGCCTCATGGGTCAGCCACTCCACCCGTCGCAGCCATGCCCCCACGCCCACGAGCACGTACGTGGGCAACACCGCGGAGAAAACAATCCAAATGTCGATCATTCACCGGCCGCGCCACCACGGCCCGGCCAAGGGTGTCCGGTTCCGCTGCCGTTGGCGATCCTTGGGCATCCCGTTGGGACGCGATCACGCGCGCCGCGCAATCCGCCGTGCCAGGTGCCCCACCAGCAACTCGAACTCCACGTCCTGCAACCGACGAAGGAACACGGCCACCGGGTCGTCCGCCCCGCGGCGCGACACCGACTCGCACCCCGCCACGAGCTCCATGGTGTCCACCGTGCCCGACATCGCCATGCGCTCCGCAACGCCAACCGCCGCGCCGGCCTTGGGCAAGGCTTCGAGCCGGAGGGCCAGCGCGCGGTACACGGGATGTTCCCCTGCCTGGCGGTACCAATAGTTGGCGTTCCAATAGTCCGGCTCGCGCCGATGCACCAAGGCGTGCACCAACGAGCCGTCCGGGTCCGTCATGTCCTGGACCTTGTCGTGCGCCTCGTTGTGGTGGTCGTGGTACAGCAGGCAGGCCGCCAGCAACCGGTCTTGACCACCCGCTTCCTCCCACATCCACGGACAAGCGCGCCGAACCCGGGCCTCCACCTCGACGGCCGACAGCGTGCCCGGACGACTCCGCTGGCAAAGATCCGGCGGCTCCGTCGTGCGAATGCTGTCCCAAAGTGCCGTCATGGGCGGCGCGCTTGCTGTGTTCAACATGGGGAACACGGTGAGGCTTTCCATGAACACCCCCAGCGTCAAACAGGACTTTGGGCGGTGACGCACCCCTTCCCACCGGCATCCCCAAGTCCATGCCGTCCATCCCGTCCATGGTCCATCCCCCAACAACCCCACGCTTGCCCGCCCGCCCTTCCACCGCCCACCTTGCCCCGTCGTGAATCGCATCCGCCTCCTGCCCGACCACGTCGCCAACCAGATCGCGGCCGGCGAGGTCGTCGAGCGACCCGCCTCCGTCGTCAAGGAGCTCGTGGAGAACGCCATCGACGCACGTCCAACCCGCATCGCCGTCGAGATCGCGGCCGGCGGCCGCAGCCTGATCCGCGTCTCCGACGACGGCGTGGGCATGAGCCGGGACGACGCCTTGCTGTGTCTGGAGCGTCACGCCACCTCCAAGATCCAGAGGGCCGAGGACCTCGCCTCCATCACCACCATGGGCTTTCGCGGCGAAGCCCTGCCCTCCATCGCCAGCATCAGCCGCTTCCACCTCGTCACCCGGGAGCACGACAACGCCAACGGCGAGGCCACCTCCATCCTCATCCAAGGCGGCAAGATCACCGAGGTCCAGGCCGCCGCGAATCCCCCCGGCACCTCCGTCGAGGTGCGGTCGCTCTTCTTCAACCTGCCCGCACGACGGAAGTTCCTGCGCTCCGAGGAGACCGAGCGCGCCCACATCCAGCATTACCTCACCCTCGCAGCCCTCGCCCATCCCGGCGTGGGTTTCACCTTCACCAACGAGGGGCGCCTCGTGTGGGAACTGCCACCACGTCCTGCCGCCTCCACCACGGAACGTCTCGAGGCCCTGCGCGAGCGACTCCGCATCCTCCACGGCGGGCCCTCCCAATGGCTCGTCGTGGACTTTGAATCCCGGGTCGATGCCACCCCGGACCCCGACGCGCCCGCCATCCTCCAGGAGGAGTCGCCCAGCCACTTCCACCTCTGGGGGCTCGTCGGTGCCCCCGGCGTCTCGCGCTCCACCCGCGACGAGCAACACCTCTTCGTCAACCGTCGCCCCGTCGAGAACCGCGGCCTCAACCACGCCTTGGTCGAGGGCTATCACACCTCCCTCATGAAGGGCCGCTACCCCGTGTGCTGCCTCTTCCTCGACATCGACCCCGCCGCCGTGGACGTGAACATCCACCCCGCCAAGCGCGAGGTGAAGTTCCGGGAGGAAGGCCCCGTGCGACGCCTCGTGGCCAAGGCCGTGCGCCAGGCGCTGGAAGCCCATGCGCGCACCGGCCTCGCCGCCCAGGCGTTCGCCCCCTCCACGGTGACGGAACCCACCCTCCCGCTACCGTCCCGGCCCGCCGTCACGCCCTCGGCCGCCCCAACCCCTCCGTCCGCCGGATCGGTCGGAGCGGCTGCCCCCTTCCCCCTCCCCGCTTCACCCCTTTCCGCTTCGCCCCTCCCCCCTGCGCCCCTCCCCGTTGCGGCCCTCCCCCCTGCCCCGCTCCCGCCCTCCCCCCTCCTTTCCATCCCGCTGCGCATCGTGGGGGTCGTTGGCCGCCTGTACGTCGTGCTCGAGTCCGACCGCGGCCTCGTGCTCCTCGACCAGCACGCCGCGCACGAACGCATCCTGTTCGAGCAAATGCTCCGTCGGATGGAGGAAGACCCCTCCGCACCCTCCCAGCGCCTGCTCCTGCCGGAGACCGTCGAGCTTTCGGCGCGGGACGCCGACTTCCTGCGCCGCAACATCGACGTGTTGTCGCGCCTCGGCGTGGGGCTGCGCGAGTTTGGCGAGCGGACGTTCCTCTTGGACTCGCTGCCGCCCTTCGTGAGGGCCAAGGATCCGCGTCGATTCACCATCGACCTGGTGGACGCCCTGAAGGGGGCGGGCGCGGGCGTGAACACGCTCCGGCTGGGGGAGGACATGATTGCCAAGACCGTGTGCCGCCACGCCGTGAAGGCCAACGACCCGCTGGCCGGGCCCGAGCTCGAGCAACTCGTGACGGACCTGCGCCGCTGCACCATGCCGTACACGTGCCCGCACGGACGCCCCACCCTCATCGAGCTGGGATGGCGGGACCTCGAGCGCCGCTTCGGGCGCGCGCAGTAGCCATAAAGGCCTTCCAAATCCAACGCCCCTTGGTTTTCCTCGTCCCATGCGCGGATTCCCTCCTCGACGATTCCTCCTGGGCCTCGCCGTGATCTTGGGCGCATGGGCTGAAGCGCCTCGCCTCGTCGCCCAAGCGCTGCCCGGCCTTGCCGCCCCAACGCCGCCGCCCGCCCGCGCCGAGGCCCTCCGATTCGACGCGCGGGAAAAGACCGTCCACGTCCCCTCCGGCCAGTTCGAGGCCGTCTTCGCCTTCGCCGTCACCAACGTCTCGACCACCAACGTCACCATCGGCTCCGTCCATACCTCCTGTGGTTGCACCGCCGCACGCCTGCCCTCCTCCCCGTGGATTCTCGCGCCCGGCCAAGGCGGGGAAATCGGAGCCACCATGAACCTCGCCGGCAAGTACGGCACCGTGATCAAGACCGTCACCGTCATCTCCGACGCCGGATCCTTCCCGCTCACCGTGCGCGCCGCCATGGCCGACGACGCCTACGAGCAACTCCAACGCAACGCCAACCGCTCCCGCAACCTCCAGGTCGCCGCCGCCGACCGCCAGGCCGTCTTCCGCAATGACTGCGCCCGCTGCCACGTGGAACCTACGAAGGGCAAGTCCGGCAAGGACCTCTACGCCGCCGCCTGCGGCATCTGCCACGACTCGCCCCACCGCGCCTCCATGGTCCCGGCCCTCCGCGGCCGCCCCGCCAACTACCCCGCCGTGTACTGGAACCAGTGGATCCTCCACGGCAAGGAGGGCTCCCTCATGCCTGCCTTCTCCCAGGCCAAGGGCGGGCCGCTGACCCCGGAACAGTGCGACTCCCTCACCGCCTACCTCACCGGCGACTTCACCAAGGAACCCGCGCCCGGCACCACGAACCCTCCCCCCGCCGTTCGCTCCGTCGCAACGCCCCCCTCCTCCGCGACCAAGTAACCCGGCCCCTTTTTCGTTCGCCATTCCCCATTCCCCATTCGCCGCTGCCCATTCGGCGCTCCCCACCCCTCTCCTCCCTTGACCACGTCCCCTTCTCCAGCGCGCGCCCTCCAGGCCGCCACCGCCGCCGCCCTCGCCGCCGGTCGCCTCATGCGCGCCCACCTCGCCCGCCCCAAGAAGGTCAACGAGGTCACGCTCCACGACATCAAGCTCGACCTCGACGTCCGGTGCCAGCGGCTCATCACCCGCTCCCTTGCCAAGGCCTTCCCCTCCATCCCCGTCCTCGGCGAGGAGGGCATCGACCCCGTCGCCGACTCCGCCCCCTTCCGCTGGGTGGTCGATCCCATCGACGGCACCGTGAACTTCGCACGCGGCATTCCCCACGCCTGCGTGAGCATCGCCCTCCAGCAAGCAACGCCGTCCGGGCACACCACCTTGGCAGGCGTC
>JBJSZF010000091.1:0-5597 GCA_046090125.1 Verrucomicrobiota bacterium | reverse complement strand
GAGATGGCGGACGACCTCGGCGACTCGCACCCGTCCTCCCTGCGCCAAGGAGGGGCACTGCCCGCCAGCTCGACGGAGCCTCGGACGGTTGGCCGCATCCATGCGGGCCTGGGACGGCCGGTGACGGTCCGCATCCACCCCGTCATGAGCGGCGTGCCCGTCCGCGCTTGGCTGGAAGACGATCGCGGGGCGCGCGTGTCCGAAAGAACGTTCACCGGCACGTTCACTTGGGTGTACGAGCCTTTGGAAACATCATGGTTGACACTCCGACTGGCGCACGCGTTGGCGACGAACCCATCGCAGGTCTTGCGGGCGCGCATCACCTACACCGCCACGCGCGACCTCGACTTTCCCGCCGCCCTCAGTATCGGCCCGCCCGCCCTGGACCTTTCCGGACGCTGGACAGTACCCGTCGAGGGCCCGCCCGACGTGCGTGCCGCCGTGGAATCCTCGGAGGACCTCGTCCACTGGTCGGCCTGGGAAATCGTGGACGTCCCCGGGGCCTTCGCCACGACGCCCACGGACGCGCGCCGCTTCTTCCGGTTCCGCGCGGTGCCCTGAGCCAAAACGAACGCCGGTCAATGCGCGGCCCGGCCAGCCTGCCACCCGTTTTCGTTTGCCCCGGAATCGCGCCTTCCCAACCTCCGTGCCCATGTTCGCACCCGTCCGGAGCGTCCACTTCGTCGGCATCGCCGGCACCGCCATGGCCAGCGCCGCCGCCGCCATGCAGCAGCGAGGCTTCGACATCACCGGCTCCGACCAAAACATCTACCCGCCCATGTCGGACTTCCTCGCCGCGCGGGGAATCCGCGTCCACACGCCCTACCACGCCGACCATCTCCGGCACCGGCCCGACCTTGTCGTGATTGGCAACGCCATCTCGCGCGGCAACCCCGAGGCCGAGGCCGTCCTCGACCAGCGGCTGCGCTATTGTTCCCTGCCCGAGTTGCTCAAGGAGTTCTTCATCCGGGGCCGCCGCTCCCTCGTCGTGGCCGGCACCCACGGCAAGACCACCACCACGTCCCTCCTGGCATGGACGCTGGCCACGGCCGGGCTCAACCCCTCGTTCCTGATTGGCGGCATCCCGAGGAACCTCGGCGAGGGAGCCCGCTTCACGGACTCCGAATGGTTCGTCATCGAGGGCGACGAGTACGACACCGCGTTCTTCGACAAGCGCTCCAAGTTCGTCCACTACCTCCCCGAGGTCGTCGTGATGAACAACCTCGAGTTCGACCACGCCGACATCTTCCCGTCGCTTGCCGACATCCAGTTGTCCTTCCAGCGCCTGGCCGTCCTTGTGCCGCGCTCCGGGCTGCTCCTCGCCAACGGCGACGACCCCAACCTGCAACCCGTCCTCGCCAAGGCCCCCTGCCCCGTCCGCACCTTCGGACTCGGCCCGTCGAACGACGTCCGCGCCGCGGATCTCGAACTGGCCCCCGACCACTCCTCCTTCTCCGTCGGGACCGCACGCTTCCGCATCCCGCTGGTCGGCGAGTTCAACGTGCGCAACGCCCTCGCCGTCGTCGCGGCGGCGCGCCATGCACGCATCCCGGATTCCAGCATCCAGTCCGCCTTCGACTCCTTCCTCGGCATCGCCCGCCGCATGGACGTCCGCGGCGAGTCCGCCGGGATCACCGTCGTGGACGACTTCGCACACCATCCCACCGCCCTCCGGGAAACCCTCCGAGCCCTGCGCGTCCGGTTCCCCGCGCGCCGTCTGTGGGCCATCTTCGAGCCCCGTTCCAACACCACCCGCCGCAACGTCTTCCAGGCGGACCTCGCCGCCGCCCTTGCCACCGCCGACCACGTCGTCGTCTCCAAGGTCGCCCGGCTCGAGCTGCTCCCCGCCGCCGAACGCCTCGACCCGGAGCGCCTCATCCGTGACATCCAGGCCGCCCATGTCCCCGCCGCGTACCTCCCCGACGTCGCCTCCATCGTCGAGCATGTCGGCGACCTCGCACGCCACGGCGACGTCGTCTGCGTCTTCTCCAACGGCGGCTTCGACAACATCCACCCGCGCCTCCTGGAACGTCTGGCAAAGGGCCCCGCCGTTTCCCGAGGGACTCCCCATTCACCTTAAGCCGCCGAAATCCCACGCTCGGCCCCACGCCACTCAGCTTTGGGCAACGGGGTATCCACCGCATCACATTGCGCGTTGAGCCGTAGCGCAGGCGGGGGTTGGATGGCCGCATGTTCCCTGGGGCGCGATGCGGGGTGTTGGGTGCGTGGTGCATGGCCATGGTCGTGGGCGGCGAGGGGAGGTTTCCAGAGCCGCAGGACTCGGGGCGGCCCGCGACGCCGCCGATGTCGCCCCAGGCGTCGGCGGCGTCGTTCCAGGTGCCCGAGGGCTTTCGCGTGGACGCGTTCGCGGGCGAGCCGGACGTGCGCCAGCCCATCGCCATGGCCTTTGACCTGCGCGGCCGCCTGTGGGTCGCCGAGAACTACACCTACGCGGAAAACGGCGTGCACTTTGCCACCAACTACCTCGACCGGATCGTCATCCTCTCGGACACGAACGGCGACGGGCGGGCGGACGCACGGACGGTGTTCTGGGATCGGGCGTCGATCCTGACGTCGGTGGAGCCCGTGTCCGACGGCGCGTACGTGCTGTGCCCGCCCCGGTTGTTGTTCGTGCCCGACCGCAACCACGACGACGTCCCGGACGGGCCGCCGACGGTCTTGCTGGACGGGTTCGAGACCACGACGGGCAACCGGCACACGTTCGCCAACGGGCTGAAGTGGGGTCCGGACGGCTGGTTGTGGGGGCGCGTGGGCATTTCGAGCGGGGCGCGCATCGGGCGTCCCGCGCAGCCCATGTCGGCCCGCGTGGAGATGCGGGGCGGCGTGTGGCGCTGGCACCCGGGGTCGGGCGTGGTGGAGGCGGTGTGCCACGGGACGACGAACCCATGGGGCCTCGACTGGAACGCGGAGGGGGAGCCGTTCTTCATCAACACGGTGATCGGGCACCTGTGGCACGCGATCCCGGGGGCGCACTTCCAAAGGATGCACGGCGACGACGTGAACCCGCGTTCCTACGCACTGATCCCGCAGCATGCGGACCACCTCCACTTCGATGGGGGCGCGGGGTGGACGAAGTCGCGGGCGTCCGACGATGGGACGGCGGCAGCGGGAAGCGACGCGCTGGGGGGCGGCCACGCGCACGCGGGCTTGATGATCTACCAAGGCACCAACTGGCCTTCGTCGTACCGCGACGGGTTGTACACGTGGAACCTCCACGGCCGGCGGATGAACCGGGAGCGCCTGGAGAGGTTGGGCTCGGGCTATGTTGGACGACACGAGCCCGACGCGTTCCGCGTGGGCGACCCGTGGTTTCGAGGCATTGAGTTGGTCGAGGGGCCGGACGGTGCGGTGTATGTCGCCGACTGGTCGGACACGGGCGAATGCCATGAACACGACGGCGTGCACCGGAGCACGGGGCGGATTCACCGGATCACGTGGGCCCAGCCGGCGGCAGGCGCAGCGGCGGCAGGCAACGGGTTCAACGCGATGGACTGGACGGGCAGGGCGTTGGCCGACGCGGTCATGGGGCCGTCGGAATGGGCGTCGCGCGCGGCGCGCAAGGCGGTGGCGCTGCGCGGGAGCTTGGATAACGACGCGCGCGCCACCCTCAGGCAGGCATTGGCGGGGAAAGGGGATCGCCGCGTTCGCTTGCGTGCACTGTGGGCGTTGAACGGCGGCGGCGCGATCGACGTGGCGGGCTTGCTACGGTGCACGCGCGATAGCGACGAGCACCTGCGAAGCTGGGCGGTGCGACTGCTCGGGGATCGGTTGGCGACCTCACAGGGCACGGGCGCGGCGTTGGCTGCATCCGAGCGGAAGAGGGTGATCGCGGCATGGGCGTCGATGGCGCGCGAGGAAACGTCGGCGCTCGTTCGATTGTACCTGGCCGGGCAGTTGCGTCGTCTGGGGTCGGACGAGGCAGAGCGGGTGGCGTTGGGATTGGTGCGGCACGGCGAGGACGCCCACGACCCGAACCTTGGTCTGGTGTTGTGGCAAGGGATCGAGCCGTTGGCGGCACGCGATCCGCAAAGGCTGGTCCAACTCGCCGAACAGTCGCGCTTGCCCTTGGTCCGGCGGCACGTCGCCCGGCGGCTGGCGGAGGATATCGAGGCGCGGCCCGGGCCGCTGGAGGCGCTGATGTCGTGGGCGACCCGCGCGACCCGATCCGAACGGCGCGTGCAGGAGGAGGTGTTGGACGGCATGGCACTGGCGTTGCGTGGAATGAGGAAGGTGACGCCACCGCGCGGTTGGGCGGCGTTGGCGTCGGCCACGGCCACGTTCGCCAACCCGTCGGCGGAGGCGCGGCGGCGGGAGATCGAGGTGGTGTTTGGGGACGGCCGGGCAATGGCGGACCTCGTGGAGTTGGCGCGGGATGGGAAGGCGGACGCGGGGGCGCGTCGGGCGGCGATGCGGACGCTGACGGAGGCGCGGATGCCGGGCGTGGGGGACCTTCTCAAGAAGCTGGCCGAGGACGGCGCGCTGCGCGTCGGGGCGTTGGTGGCGTTGCTGGAGATCGGCGAGCCGGGCGGCGCGGACGTGGCCGTGCGCATGTACCCGTGGCTGGGCCTGGAGGAGCGCCGCCTCGTGGTGGGGGCGATGGCCGGGCGCGCGGAATCCGCCCGGGCCTTGCTGGGTTCGATGGCCAAGGGGGTCGTGCGCCGGAGCGAGGTGGGGGTCTTTGACGCGGGCCGCATGGCGCGCCTCGGGGATGCGGAGGTGACGCGCTTGCTGGGGGAACATTGGGGGACGTTGCGGCTGGAGCCGGGCACGCGACGGGCGGACATCGAGCGATGGCGGGCGCGCTTGTCACCCGAGGTGCTTGCTCGCGCGGAGGTGCGACGGGGACAACGCGTGTTCCAGCAAACCTGCGCGGGGTGCCATCGGATGCACGGGGAAGGCGGCGACGTGGGCCCCGACCTGACGGGATCCGGGCGCGCGGACCTCGGCTACCTGCTGGAGAACGTGGTGGACCCGGGCGCGGTGGTGGCAGCAAGCCATCGGCTCACGGTGGTGACGATGAAGGACGGCCGGAAGGTATTTGGGCTCCTGGGCGACGTGAACGAGCGGTCGTTGACGGTGAAGGCCCCGGGAACGTTGGAGACGTTGGCACGTGCCGACGTCGCCGGGTGGGAGACGCTGGAGCAGTCGATGATGCCGGAGGGATTGCTGGAGTCGGTGGGCGAGAAGGATGCGGCGGACTTGGTCGTGTATTTGATGAAGCCGTGACCCTAGAAACGGCAGTTGGGCCGTCTGTAGGCCGCGTGCCCTCACGCGGCGGCGGCGATGCCTCGTGCCCCGTGCGCCGGGTCAGGGGACCCGGCCTACAGCCGAACCGGGCCTAACTCGACCTCACCCGCAGGGTGAGCCCCTAGGTTCCTGTCCCTGAGCCCATCCGACCCGTTGGGAAGGGCGTTTCCTCGTTTTGACACCCTCTTTGACTGCCGATTTCAGTTCATTCCCGCCCTTGGACGGAAGCGACTGCACCACCCCTCTACGGCGTCGCCCGGTACACCTTCACGCCGCCCGTGGCGGTGAACGCCAAACCCTCTGCGCCCAAAAATCGAACGGACTGCACC
>JBJSZF010000090.1:0-16849 GCA_046090125.1 Verrucomicrobiota bacterium | reverse complement strand
ATGCGCGACCAACTGCGAAATCCGGCCGTGGCGGACGCCGTGCTGGCCGTGAAGGGCCGCGACGCCAAGGCCCTCGCCGCGCTCGGACGCGTGGCGCTGGCCGTCGAGGGCCCCGCCGCCAGCGGGTTCCTGCTGCGCGAGCTCGATGCCTTGCAAGGACCCGGCGGCGTCCAGCCCGCCGAGGCGCTGAACCATGCATCGCGACACGTCGAGGCCGAGGGACTGGGCCGGCTCGTGGCGCTGGCGCGCGCACGCCATGCCGGGGATCCAGCCGCGCAGCTCGCGTTGATGCGTTCCGTCGAGCAAGGCCTTCGCCAACGCGGGAAGGAGCCAGGAACCGAGGTTGCCGAATGGGGCGCCGCCCTGGCCACCGAGTTGCTGGCCGGGCCGGATCCTTCCGCAGGCTGGTCCAACGTGCAGCACCCGGAACATCCGACGGCGGACCCCTGGGAGTTCCAGGAGCGCGCCTTTGCCGACGGCACGCGCGGCCGCGTGCTTTCGAGCTTTCCCCGGGGCGAGGGACTCACGGGCGTCCTGCGCTCGCCGGCCTTCGAGATTCGAGGCCCGGTGAAGTTCTGGTTGTGCGGGCACGACGGCTACCCGGACAAGCCGCAGCAAGGCCGGAACCTCGTGCGGTTGCGCGACGCGCAGACAGGCGAGGTGCTGGCCGAGGCGCGCCCGCCCCGGGACGACACGGCCCGCAAGGTCAACTGGCCCTTGGCGAATCACCTGGGGCGGCGTGCGGTCATGGAACTCGTCGATGGCGACACCGCCGGGGCGTTCGCATGGCTGGCCGTGGGACGACTCGAGGCCGAGGGGCTTCGGCTTCCGTCCGCAGGCGTGCGCGACGCCCGCTCCCAGTTCATCGCGGCGGCGGATCTCGCCGGGCGCAGGAACGTGCACGGGGTCGTGCCCGCCCTGAAGGCCCGGGCCGAGACGGCAGGCCCCGACGCGGAGGTGCGCCTCGCGGCCGCCCGCGCATGGATGGCGCTGGAACCGGCGACGGCGGCGACGGGACTCGTCGCTCGGTTCCAGGATGCGGCGGAGCCAGCGGCGGTCCGCGAGGGCGTCGGCGAGCTCTTGGCTGGTTCACGACCGGCGGGGGCGCGGGGCGCCGTGTTGGCGGCCTTCAAGACGGCGTCGCAACGCGTGCAGGCGCGCTGGGCGGTGGCGATGGCCGCGACGACGGAGGGTGCCGGGGCTTTGCTGGACGGGGTGCGCGACGGACGCGTCCCCGCCGTCGTGCTGCGCGTGCCCGAGGCGCGGGCCAAGGTCCTGGCGTCGGGCGTGGCCGACGCCGCCCGGCGCGTCGAGGCCGCCGTGCGTGAGTTGCCCCCGGAAGACGCCGCGCGCGAGGCGTTGGTGGCGTCGCGACGAAAGGCCTGGGACAAGAAGGGCGCGGGCGCGGACGTGGCGTCGGGCCGGCGGCTGTTCGAGCAACAGTGCGCGGCCTGCCATCAAGTGGGAGGCCAGGGCGGGTTGGTGGGGCCGCAGTTGACGGGGATCGGCGGGCGGGGAGCGGAGCGCCTGTGCGAGGACATCCTCGACCCGAATCGCAACGTGGACCACGCCTTCCGCCAGACGTTGGTCACGTTGAAGTCCGGCGAGACGCTCGCTGGATTGTTCCGCCGCGAGGAAGGGGAGCAATGGGTGCTCGCGAACGCCGCCGGGGCGGAGGTGACGGTTCGCAAGTCGGACGTCGCGTCGCGGAGCGAGAGCGCCTTGTCGTTGATGCCGGACAACTTCGGCGAGGCCTTGGGCGAGGCGGAGTTCGTGCAGTTGCTGGGCTATCTCCTGACCTTGCGGTGACGAAGGCAACGGAGCGGGGGCCCGGTGGCTAGGGCGCAGGCGCAACCCGAACCAAGGCGGCATCGCGGTTGTCCGCCCAGTTGGAGCCCCATTCGAGCACCAGCAACGCGCCATCCGGTGCGAACCGGGCCGCAATCGGGCGGAGGAAGCGGTCCTGCGAAGCGATGGCCTCGATACGTTCCAAATGGTCGGCCGCGTCCAGCCACGCGGCCCAAATCCGGCCGCGTTCCCAATCCCACAGCACCACGGCGCCGTCATAGCGGGCCGGCCAGCGCCGAGGGGCGGCCGTTTCGGGGCGACACACAGGCCCGGCCATCGCCGACCGCGCGCCCGATCCAAGGACGGGCCAGCGGGTCGAAAAGCCCGGCGGATACCAGAGCATCGCGGGACGCGCCGGGGGCAGGTCGTGCAGGCCCGTGTTGTTCGGGGACGTGTTCCGGGGCCGCGCGGCATCGAAGGTGGCGCCCGACTTCCTCGTGGCGAAGTCGAAGGCCACGTATGCCCGGTTGTCGGCGGAGAAGTATGGCCAGCCAAAGTTGCCGGCCGAACGGGTGACGTTGAACTCGTCGAATCCAGCCGGGCCTCGCCCCGCGTCGGCCACCAGCGCATCCGGACCCACGTCGCCCCAGAGCAACCGGCCCGTCGTCCGGTCCACGGCGAGGCGGAACGGATTGCGGACGCCCATGACGAAGACTTCGGGGCGGGTCCGGGGCGTTCCGGGCGGGAACAAGTTGCCCGTCGGGATGGACACGGAGCCGTCGGGCTCGGGGTGAATGCGGAGGATCTTGCCGTGGAGATCGTCGGTGTTGGAGGCGGTCCGTTGGCTGTCGTGCAGGGCGCGCCCCGGGCGCTCGTCGAGCGGGGCGAACCCGTCCGAATCCCCCACGACCGTGTAGTCGCCGACGCCGAGGTAGAGGTTGCCTTGGTGGTCGAAGTCGAGGCCGCCGCCGGAATGGTTGGGCTTGGGAATCCGCGTGGGGACGGAAAGCAGGATCTTCTGGGAGGCGGGGTCGAGGGCGTCCCCACGGACGGTGAAGCGCGACAGGTGATTCTCGAGGATGCCCGGCGTGGAGTGGTACAGGTAGAGCCAGTGGTTGGTGCCGAAGCCGGGGTCCAGGACCATACCCAGGATGCCATCCTCGGGACCGGTGAAGACCTGGAGCCGGCCGACCTCGCGGACGGCACCGGAGAGAGGATCCCACACCTTGATGGCACCACGGCGCTCGGCCATCCATGCGCGGCCATCCGGGGAGACGTCGAGGGCGATGGGTTCGGAGAGGCCTGTTGCGAGGGGCGTCCGATGCAGGGCCGCAGGGTCTGGTTCGGCAGCCATCGTTTGGATGGCGATGCAGAAGGCGCACGAACCCTGGGTCCAAACGTTCATGGCGAAACGGTGATCGTGGCAGGGGACTGAAGAACGAGATGGAAGGAGGAAGGCCTTGGATCTTGCCAGATGCCTTGGAGAGGGAAGTTGGTGCCCCGGCTAGGACTTGAACCTAGAACCAACTGATTAAGAGTCAGCTGCTCTGCCATTGAGCTACCGAGGCCCCGAACGGCGGCGAGATTGGGAATTCCGATTGGAATGTCAACCCTTGTTCCTGAACGCCGGGTTCCCATAGCCTCGACCCATGTTCCATCCGCATCGCCTCGTTCCGTCCTTGCTGGCCACCCTCGCGGCGGCAGCCCTCGTCGCCGACGATCCGCGCCTTGCGGTCCTCGAAAAGCTGGCGCGCGACCCGTCGCCGGCCGTGAGGCTGGAGGCCGTCCGGGCGCTGGCAAAGATCCCGGAGCCTCAGTCGGCCGCGATCGCCCTCTCGGTGCTGGAGTCGCCGATGGACCCCACCCTGGACTACGCGCTGTGGCTCACGGTCAACGACCTCGCCAAGCCTTGGATCGCGGCGTTCGAGTCGGGCGCGTGGAAGCCGGAAGGTAAGGAGAAACAGTTGGAGTTCGCGCTGCGCGCGCTTCCGCCCGCACAGGCCAGCGGCGTGTTGTCGCGGGCGCTGGCGTCGCGACCCATCGATCCCTCGGGCTCCGGCCCATGGATCGAGCTGATCGGGATGTCCGGCGGCCCCGCCGAGCTGAAGTCGCTCCTAGGGACCTTGGCGTCGGGGCAACTCAAGCCC
Organism: Verrucomicrobiota bacterium; assembly: GCA_046090125.1. Lineage (GTDB taxonomy): Bacteria > Verrucomicrobiota > Verrucomicrobiia > Limisphaerales > UBA9464 > UBA6176. Next base: position 12,914 of record JBJSZF010000090.1, on the reverse strand, counting down.
GAGGCAACCGCTCGGGCGGCGCGGGCGTTGTCCGAGGCATTGCGCCTTCGCAAGCTGAGAGTGGAGGGCGACGGGGCGGTCCTTGGGACGTTGTTGGAACATGCGTCGCCTGAGGTGCGCGAGGCGGCCGCCAAGTGGGCGGGCCTTGCGAAGGACGCCGCGCGAGTGCCGCGCCTGGCGGAGTTGCTGGCGTCGGACGCGTCGCCTTCCGTGCGCGAGGCCAGCCTCGCGGCACTGCGGCAAACCGGCGGGGCCACGGCGACGCAGTTTTTGAGGCAGCGGGCGACGCAGGGATCGAGCGAGGGTCGCATCGCGGCGATTGGTGCCCTGGCGGCCCTGGACGCGGGCGCGGCGGTGGGCCCGGCCTTGGAGGTGGCGCAGGGCATCACGGACGAGGCCACGGCGCTGGCCTTGTGGCGGGGATTGCTGGTGCAGAAGGGCTCGGGGAAGACCGTCGCCGAGAACGTCGCGTCCCGGCAAACCCAGGGGAAGGCATGGCTCACCCCGGCCGTCGCCCGAGCGGGCATGCGGGTCGCGCGCGAGGGGGGACGCAACGACATGGACCTCGTGCTGGCGCTGGCCGGTGCGGCGGGGATCGAGTCGGAGGCTCAGAACGTGACCGCGCAGTTGATTCGAGACCTGGCATCGAAGGCGACGTCTTCGGGCGACCCGGCGCGCGGCGAGATGATTTACCGCCGGGACGCGTTGGGGTGCATCACGTGCCATGCGATCGGCGGGGTCGGGGGCAAGGTGGGGCCGGATATGACCTCGATCGGAGCCTCGGCGCAGCCGGACTACCTCGTGGAGTCGGTCTTGCAGCCGAACGTGAAGATCAAGGAGGGGTACCACTCCGTGGTGCTGTCGTTGAAGGATGGGTCCGAGCTTGTGGGCACGCTGGCGCGGGAGACGCCGCAGGAAGTCGTGCTGCGGAACGCGGCGGGTGCGGAGCAGGCGATCCCGAAGGCGGACGTGGCGAAGCGCGACCAAGGCACGGCCTCCATCATGCCGGCCGGCCTCATCGATGCCTTGAATGAACAGGAGCAGGCGGACCTGTTCGCATTCCTGTCGCGGCTGGGCAAGCCGGGTGACTTTGATGCCAGCCGGGGTGGCGTTGCACGACGCTGGCATGTTGCGTTCACGGTTCACACGGATGCCCAGGCCGGGAACGAGGCCTGGCCGTTGACGGCGGCGTACGCGGACAAGCGTTGGATCCACACGACGTCGCTGGTGAGCGGCGCGTTGTCGAAGGCCGCCATCGAGGCGGCCACCCGCGCGAACATCTGGGTGGGACGCTTGGCCGTGTTTGCCGCAACGGACGTGGACGTGCCCCAAGCGGCGTCTGCAAAGCCCATGGCCTTGCGCCTCACGGCCAATCCTGCCGCCGAGCTTTGGGTGGGCGGCCGTAGAGTCGGCGGCTCCGGCGCATCCAACGTCGCCTTGGCCCCGGGCCGTCATCGAGTGCTGGTCAAGCTGGACCCCAAGGACATTCCCAACAGCCTGCGACTGGAGTCCGGCGACGTCGCCTTCGTGTTGGAGTAGCCCTACCGCTCTGAGGACCCACAGGGCAACGCTGGGCAGGCTGATGCAGGACCTTCGGGCTGGTCGTTCCTGTTGCCCTAGAAGGAGCAGTTGGTCCGTCTGTAGGCCGCGTGCCCTCACGCGGCGGCGGCGATGCCTCGTGCCCGGTGCGCCGGGTCAGGGGACCCGGCCTACAGCCGAAGCGGGCCTACCTCGACCTCATCCGCAGGGTGAGCCCCTTGGGTTCCTGTCCATGAGCCCATCCGACCCGATGGGAAGGGCGTTTCCCCGTTTTGGCACCCTCTTTGACTGCCGATTTCAGGGTTACGGCTGGACCGTCATCGTCGCCACCGGCGGCTCTGCGTAGTCGCGCCAGAGCCGTTCCAGCAGGGCGGGATCCGGCTTGCCATCGAACGTCACGAACCGATAGCGCGATACGATGGGACGCCCCGGCCGCAGTTCCAGGCCGCCAGACTGCTGCGGGGCAAGGCACAAGAAGGGCTCCGTGGGATGGATGCGCTGGGGTTGCGGTGCGTTCACGTTGCTCGGATGCCCGAGGATGGCGATGCCGCCTTGGGCATCATCGGATAGAGGCCCGTGCATGACGGCCCACCGTCCCACCGTCTCGGCACGATCACCCTTGGATCGATCCGTCGATCCCGCGCTGTTGAGGAAGCCCATTTGCGACGGGTCGTTCCATCGGGCGTGGCCCCGAACCCCAATGCTGCCGTAGCGGTACTGAGGAAGGCTGACCGGGACCCCATCGACGCAGGAATTGGTCACCACCAAATCGAACAGGCGCACCCCCAATGCCTCGCTCACGTCAAAGGCGCGGACGGTCCATGTCTCGTCCATGGCCACCCGCCGGGTTCCCGAGGTGAGATCCACCTGTCGGTGCCGGGACTGGAAGCCCCCATGGACAGGCCCGCCCCACATGGAGTCGGTGGCCACGAACTCCACCGTGCCCTTGCCCTCGCCCATGTTCCAAAAGTCGGTCTTGCGCCCCTCGAAATCGACGCGCGTCCATGCGAACCAGATCCCGTGGTGATGCTTGTGGTTGACGGGGTAGTCGTCGGTGACGACCCGCCCTCCGGGCGTCAGGACGGGATGGAGGTAGCCACCTCGACGGAAGATAGGCTTGAGATCCGGGCGCCCCTTGGGGAGCTCCGTGGGGGTCGTTCGATAGGTGAAGACCTCGGCTCCACGAACCAAGACCCGGATGGAATCGGCATCGGCCCTTGTCTGGACGGCGTAGGGTGTCCCGGAGGCTGGGTTGGAGGGCCGCAGTTCAAAGGATGCCGGCCTCGGGGCTTCCATGGGACCGACCATGGCCCACGCGGTTCCTGCTGGATCCACTTGGACGGGCGAGACCTTGCCGGCGGCATCCACAAGCTCCCATGTCCCAGCTCCGGGCACCTGGAACGAAACGGGAACCGAGCCGCGCGCACGCGAACCCGGTTCAACTGTCAGCATGGCCTTGGCTGCGAGCGCAACCGTTGGCACCAGGAGCAAGGCACACCCAGCGACGCATCCAAAGGGGCGGACCGAGTGCATGCGAACCCCGCTAGCCCGCGATGGCCGCAGCCTCGCGGTCATCGGCGGACACGCTGCACGGCTCGCCGGCCGTTGATCCGCAAGCATCCGCGTGGGCATGATTTGGTTCACGCCTTGCAAAGGGTCCGCGGAACCGGAGGCCCAGTTCCGAAAGCAGCGCTTGGTCCGCCTTGTAGCTCGGCGAGGGCACCGCCTTGGTCAGCATGAACTCGGTCTCGCTGGAGAAGATCGAGTTCGCGCCGGCCATGAAGCACAGCGCCTGAACGGCCGGTGAAAGCTTGGCGCGCCCGGCCGTCAACCGGACGTCCGATCCCGGCATCGCAATGCGAGCCGTGGCAATCATCCGGACAACGTCCCAGTCAGGGACGTCGGCATTGTCCGCCATGGGTGTGCCAGAAACCTTGCTCAGGATGTTGATCGGGACGGACTCGGGCTGTGGGCGAATGGCCGCGAGCGTTTGCAGCATCTTGAGCCGATCCTCGACGGACTCACCGAGGCCGATGATGCCACCCGAGCACAGCGTGACGTTGGTCTGCCGCACGTTCCCGATGGTCTTCAACCGGTCGGCATGGGTGCGCGTCGTGATGATCGTTTCGTAGAACTCGGCAGAGGAATCGAGGTTGTGGTTGTAGGCGTAGAGGCCGGCATCCTCGAGCCGACGGGCCTGCGAATCCGTCAACATCCCGAGGGTGCAACACACCTCGAGGCCCATGTCCGTCACCGACCGCACCATGTCGAGCACGCGGTCGAACTGGTCGCCATCCCGGACTGAACGCCATGCGGCTCCGAGACAAACGCGGGAGACGCCCGCGTCCTTGGCGGCCCCGGCAATTTCCAGGACACGTTCCTTGTCCATCAATCGCTCCGGCGCCACCCCCGTCGAATAGCGCGAGGACTGGGCGCAGTACGCACAATCCTCCGGGCAGGCGCCGGTCTTGATGGAGATCAGCTTGGAGACCTGCATCTCCCGGGGATCGTGGTGTTGCCGATGCACCGTGGCGGCGCGGAACACCAGCTCAAGCAAGGGCATGTCATGGATCGCTCGCAGGTCGTCCAAGTCCCAATTGTGGCGGATTTCGTCAGTCATGCGCTTCGTCAAGAAGGCCGTTGCAGGCCGTTGACAAGAGGCTGCACGAAGAGCCGCAGGCGGTTCAAACGGGAAGATGCCACGGACCACAAAAACGTTGGAGAGCCCTGCGAGTGAGGCCAGCGAGGACGCGCCCTGGGATGGGGAAACAAAAAAGGGCCGCACCCTTGCGGATGCGACCCTTTCGGAAGGTCAGTCGTGATTACTTGCGGCGGAACAGGAGCAAGCCACCGAGACCCAGCGCGGCGAGCGCGTAGGTGGAGGGCTCCGGAACCACGGACAGCTTGAACGACGGCATCGAGACGGCCAAGGCGGACGGAAGGCCCGGAGGCGTCGCTGTGGAGTCGGACAGAGTGTGGTTGAACGTCACCGAGCCGCTGGTGAGAGCGGAGGCGAAGGTGGCACCCGTGGAGGTGTCCCAAGCGCGAACGGTGATCGACACGTTGCCGCTGGGAACGCCAGCAACGGTAACGGTGCTGCCGCCGGGCTTGAGGAACAAGCCAGCGTTCGCGCCAGCCAAGGGGGCGAAGGGAGCGCCGATCGAGGTCCCGTTCACGAGAATCTCAACGAGATTGCCCGCGCCGATGCCCGTCACGCCGTCCACGCCGAAAATCTTCGGCTTGGCACCCGAGGCCGTGGAGGCAGTGAACTGCCCCTGAGCCATCACAGAAGCCGTGGCGGCAACCGCCAAGGCCCCAACAACGAATTGGATTTTGTTCATAGGTTCTTACTGAGGGTTGTGCCGGTTAAATCAGTTGATCGTGAACGTGCGCTTCCAGGTCTTGGCAGCGCCGTCGTTCGCAACGAAGAACGCGTCACCCACGCCAACCGTCGGGGCACCTTCCAACCACGCGCCGCCGAGGGCGAGCGAGGAGGAGTAGCCAGCGGCACCGAAGGTGTACACGGTCTCGTCACCCACCGGATACTCGAGAGCCTCGAGCGTACCGGCCTGAGGAAGAGCCGAGGAGCGAACGGAGAGTCCAGCGGGGATGCTGACTTCCTTGCCCACGGCAACCTCGCCAACAAACGTGATCTTCACGTCGGCGTCTGCGGGCCCAAGGGCGAAAAAGCCGCCGCCGGGAGCCACCACAACGTCGCCACCCTCGAGCCACTCACCACCGAGAGCGATGGAGGCGGACCAACCGGTTGCACCGTAGTGGTACAGGGTCAGGTCCGAGGAGATCTTAATGACCTCGGAGACCTTGTTGCCACCGTTGTTCAGGGGGTTCGCGATGAGGGCGAACTTGTTCTTGGGCACGGTCTTGTTGACATAGCCCACGATGTTCTTCGAGGTCGTCTGCGCGAGCAGAGAACCACCAACCGCCATGGCGGCTGCGAGGAGAAGAGCGTTAGTTCTCATGATTGACTGATTTCTTCCGTGTGTGGGTGCAGACTGCCCAGAGTGCCATTTCCCGGTCAATGGGTTTTTTGGAATTTTCTTCATGCACCCTTGACGCACGACTTTCAAGGCAACGGGCTGGAGGCACACCGACGGCTACTTCGCACGCCCGGCCGTCGCGATGTACTCGAGGATGCCCGCCAAGTCGTCAGCCGGAAGCTGGTCGAATCCCGAAGGCATGATCGACTGCTGGGAGGACTCAATCCGGGCGATGTCCTTGCGTTGGATCGAGTGCTTCATGCCCGTCGTGTCGAGGAGGTCCACGCTCGTCGCCGTCTCCGCATCCAAGCGCCCGGACACGGACTCGCCGTCGCGGCGCACCACGGTCCAAAGGCGGTAGTTGGCTTCCACGGAGCGGTTCGGGTCGATGATCTCCACCAACAGTTCGCCCTTCGGGCGCGCGCCCATGCCGGTCAGGTCGGGGCCCACGTGCTGGCCGCGGCCATTGAAGGCATGGCACACCATGCAGGTCGTCTCGAAGGCCTTGCGCCCACGTTCCACGTCGCCGGTGCGGCTCGCCAAGGGCAGGAGCCGTTGAACCGTTGCCTCCATGTCCGCGCTGGTGCGCGTCGCCTTGCGTCCCTCCACCTGGGTCGCCTTCGCGGCCACGGCCTTGTCCGGATGCCCGCGCAACTGGTCCCAATGGTCCCACGCGAGGTCGGACCGGTCGAGACGCCCGCCCTCGACGGACGCCAGCAGCGTGGACGCCCATTCGGCGCGGCGGATGAGGGTCCCGATGGCGGCGCGACGGGCGGCGGGCGTGAGCGACGGGAAAGCTGCCAGCAATTCCTCGGCGGTGCCGGCGTCCCGGCTGGTGCCGGCCGCCGAGATCAGCCCCGCCACCAAAGACGGCGGCGTCTGGGGCGTGACCAGTGCGAGGATGGCGCGGATGGACTCCCTGCGGTCGTCCAGGGAGACGAGGCGTCGGGCGAGGGCGATGCGCTCGGCATCCGGGAGAACCCCTGTCATTTGCCCGCGCAGGGCCTTCGCGGTGGCCTCAACAAGGGGCGCAAAGATGGCGCGTTGGTTCCATCGGTCGCCCAAGGCAATCAACGAGCCCCGGGCGGCGTCATCCAACCGGGATGCGAGGCCTTCCAAGGCCTTGCGTTGGGAGTCGCTCAAGGCCGGCGGGGTGGCGGCGTTCCATCCGGCGACGAACCCGTCGAGGATGGCGGCCACGACGGCGGGCGGGGCTTCCCCCAATGCCAGGGTGGTCTCGAGGGCCTCCGCCGGTGCCACGGCGGCCTGGTGCTGGGCAACGGCGCGCAGGACGGTTCGAACGGACTCGGCCACATGGACGCCCCCGGTGGCCTTGGGAGGCTGGATTGCGGCGCGCAGGAAGCCCCTGTGATGGCGCGCGCCCGCGCTGGTGGCGGCATGGGGGATCCAACGGTCCGACGCGTTGCGTTCCTCGCGCAGGACGTTCCATGCGAGCGCCCCGACCGGGTCGGATGCGGGCATCTCGGAGTAGGCGAGCAACGCGGCGAGCCGGACCTGGGCATCGGGGTCCTCGGCGAGCTTCTGGGTTCCCAAGGCCCCGGACGCGGCGCCATCGCGCGGCAAGGCGGCGATGGCGGCGCGGCGAACGGCGGCGCTGCGGTGGCGGAGCCCGTCCTGGACGGCCTTCCGGCCGTCGGGCTGCGTCTGGGCCCCGAGCCCGGCGAGGGTCCAGAGGGCATGCTGGGCTCCGACATTGATCCCGACGGGATCGATGGAGGCGTCGCGTACGATGCGGGCGAGGGCTGGGACGACGGAGAGGTCACCGCGTTCAACGAGGAGTCGCTGGGCGTGGAGGCGCCAGAGTTGGTTGTCGTTGCGGAGGGCCTGGACCAGGGCGGCCGGGCCGGCCTTCGAGAGGTCGAGGGGGGTGACCTTGCGGGCCTTGTCCCATGCGACGCGGTAGATGCGGCCGTGGCGCTTGTCGCGGAGGGGGGTCTCGTAGGCGTTGCCCTTGCCGTTCTTGAAGCCGTGGGGGGTGGGGTTGTGCTGGATGATGTAATTGTACCAGTCCAACACCCACATCGCGCCGTCGGGGCCGACCTCGGCCATGATGGGGGCGCACCATTCGTCGGAGGAGGCGAGGAAGCTCTTTTGGTTGCGGGCGACGAAGTCGGCTCCCTGGGCCTCGAGACGGAAGAGTCCGACGAGGTGGCCGGTGGGCTCCGTGACGAAGGCGGAGCGGTTCCAGTGCTCGGCGGGGAAGTTGCGGGCCGTGTAGAGGGCGTGTCCGGCGCCGGCGGTGTAGCGGCCGTGGGCATCGACCTGCCGGACGTCGGTCGTGACGGGGTAGAAGTCCTGCTTGTCGGCGATGGATTCCATGCGGCTGGCGGTTCAGCCGGAGACGGCCTCGTAGTACCGGTTGGGCACGGCCATGTACCACGAGGCGTTGTTGTTGGCGGTGGACCCAAAGACGGTTCCCTCCTCGCTGAAGCCAAGGCCCCACGTGTTGTTGTTGCTGGAACGGACGAACTCGAGCGCGGAGCCGTCGGGGCGGAACCGGTACACGCCCATTCCGAACTTGATGCGCCTGCCGTTGACCTCGCCATCGAAGCCGCTGTAGCCGACGACGCCCCAGATCCAGTTGTCGGGGCCGTAACGGAGGTTGGAGGCGGTGGCGTGCGTGTCACCCATGCCCCATCCGCTGAACAACACGACGCGCTCGTCGGCCTTGCCGTCACCGTCCTGGTCCCGGAGGAACAACGTCCGGCCGTTCTCCACGACGATGAGCCCGCCGAGCGCGAAGACCATCCCGGTGGGGATGCTCAACCCCTCGGCGAACACGGTGAAGCGGTCGGCCTTGCCATCGCCGTTGGTGTCCTCGCACACCTTGATGCGGTCGCGCCCCATGTCCTTGGGCTGAAGCTCGTTGGGATAGTCCACCGTCTCGGCGATCCACAGGCGCCCGCGCTCGTCCCATGCCATGCAGATGGGCTTGAGGATGTCGGGCTCGGCCGCCCACAGCGTGGCCGTGAACCCGGGCAAGGTGACCAGGTGCTGAGCGGAGTCGGCGGGGGCCATGGGGAGCTGCATCCGGGAGATGGCCTCGCCCTGCGTTCCCCAGCGCTTGCCCTCCAGATAATTCGGGATGGGGGCAGGCGAGTTCGTGTACTGCAACGCGGGCGGGCTCGGGTGCGGCTTGAGGTTCGAGTCGGCGGCGGTGCCGGCGCGGGCAGCGCCAGGGGCGGCAACGGACAACGCGGCAAGCACGGCCCATCGGATGGCGGCGCGACCAGGACACGAACGGGGGGCAACGATCATGCGCCGAGGCTGCCATGGGGAGACGACGCGCTTGAACGGAAAAGACGCGAAAGAACATCAGGCCGCACCTCCCGGAGGAGGCGGGAAGCACGGGGCGGCCGGGGACGGCCGCGCTCCCAGCGCAACGGCGGTGCAAGGGGAACGCCGACGCCGAAGGCCTCGGCAAGGTCCCGGAGGATCAGCCCCCGACCTCGGCCCGCGCCTCGGCGGCGAGGGCGGTGGACAGGTACCGCTCGCCGGTGGAGCAGGCGACGGTGACGATGGTCTTGCCCTTGTTTTCGGGGCGCTTGGCGACCTGGATGGCGGCCCAGACGTTCGCGCCGGAGGAAATGCCACCGAGGATGCCCTCCTCCTTGGCGAGGCGGCGGGCCATGGCGAAGGCGTCGTAGTTGGAGACGGTGACGCACTCGACGATCTGGGCCTCGCCGGAGTCGGACTTGAGATGGAGGTTGCGGGGGACGAACCCGGCCCCGGTACCCTGGATCTTGTGGGGGCCGGGCTTCACGGGCTGGCCCGAGAGCGTCTGGGTGATGACGGGCGAGTCGGCGGGCTCGACGGCGATGGCCTGGAAGCCGGGCTTGCGGGCGCGCAGGACCTCGGTGCAGCCGGTGATGGTGCCGCCGGTGCCCACGGCCGCGACAACGATGTCCACGGCGCCGTCGGTGTCCTCCCAGATTTCCTCCGCCGTGGTGCGGCGATGGACGGCGGGGTTGGCGTCGTTCTCGAACTGCTGGGGAATCCAGGAGTTGGGGGTTTCACGGGCCAGTTGCTCGGCGCGGGCAATGGCTCCCCGCATGCCCTCGGAGCCGGGCGTGAGGACGAGCTTGGCCCCGAGCAACGCCAGCAACGTGCGCCGCTCCAGCGACATGGTCTCGGGCATGGTGAGGATGAGTTTGTAGCCCTTGGCGGCGGCCACGAAGGCCAGCGCGATGCCCGTGTTGCCGGACGTGGGCTCGATGATGACCGTGTCGGACTTCAGCACGCCGCGCTTCTCCGCGTCCTCGATCATGGCCATCCCGATGCGGTCCTTGACGGATCCCAGCGGGTTGAAGAACTCGCACTTGAGGAGGATTTGGGTGGACGGATCGACGCCGAAGGAGGCGGGGATGCGGTTGAGACGGACCAACGGGGTGCGCCCGACGGTCTCCACGATGTTGTTGTAGATGCGGCCCATGGCTTGAAGGCGTTGCGCTTGTTGCAAGCCAACGCTGCAAATCCCGGCGCGGGTAGGCAAGCACCCCTTTCGCCACGGCAAGCGCCTTCAGGCGATGCACGCAACGGTCCAAGCGCCGGGATTCCGGCGTTGCCATTCGGCGCGCGGCGACATGGGATGCCCACCCATGGGGAACACATTTCATCCGGCGCGGCCGTCAGCAAGGCCGGCCGCCAACACGTCGGCCCGCCGCGTCGCCGCGCGGAACGGGCTCCTCGCGGGCATGGTCGCGGCCCTGGCGGCCTCCCCTGCCCTGCACGCGCAGGCCACCCTCCAGCTCGACCCCGGCTCGCTGCGCGTGGAACCGGACGCCATCTCCTTCCAGTTCGAGGCGTCGTTCGGCGTCGTGTCCGACTTCGACGTGGAGCAGGCCGACGCGCTCGGCGCGCCGTGGAATGTCCCGCAGCCGGCCCACGTCGATGCGGTCACCGAGGGCATCTTTCGGGCCACCATCCCGGGCAACGGGGCAGTGCAACGATGGTTTCGCATCCGCTCGCGCGCCGTGCCTCCGCTGGGTCCCGCGCCGGTGATCAACGAGGTCATGCTGGACAACGACTCCGCCCAGGCGGCCTTGCCCGGGCGGTTCTGGGACTGGGTCGAGCTCTACAACCCGGAGGACGAGGCCATCGACCTCACGGGCTGGACGCTGGCCAACGAACGGGAGCCCTCGGCGCCGCCGGCAATGCTGCCGAGGGTCGTGGTGCAACCCGGCTCGCATCTCCTCCTGTGGTCCACGGACGAGGCCCAATCGTTGCCACCGGGGACCGTGGGCGTCCCCGTCCCGCTGTCCTCCGGCGGCGCGTCGCTGGTGTTGAGGGATCGGCTGGGACGCGAGGCAGCGCGGGCCGAAATCCCGCCGCTGGGCGCGAACCAATCCTTGGGAAGGACGCCGGACGGCGCGGACGCGTGGCGCGTGTTCGACCCCGCCGGGGGCACGCCGGGGCGCACGAACGGGCCCTCGTTGGCGACGGTGGTCGTGGAACAGCCTCGCGTGTCGCCCCTTGGCGGCCTCCATGCGGGGCCGGTGGACGTCGTGCTGGGGGTTCCACCCGGGGCGGTGGCGGTCGCCTACACGCTGGACGGGTCGCCCGCCCATGCGGGCGCGACGCGGGCGACCGGCCCCATCCGCCTCACCCGCAGCACGGCCGTGCGCGCCGTGGCCCTCGACGCGGCCGGGCGCGCCAGCCGCGAGGTCGTGCACACCTACCTGATGGGCGTCACGACGCGCCTGCCCGTCGTCGCCATCGCGGCGTCACCCACCAACTTCGACTTCCGCACCGGCTACCTCGTCGGGATGGGCACTGGCGTGCTCGGCGCCGGCAACCAGGTGCTGGCCAACTTCCCGTTCGACCCCTCGAACGCGTGGAAGGACCGCGAGGCCGCCGTGCATGTTGAGTTCATCGAGCCCGGCGGCTCCGTTGCGATCCGGCAACATGCCGGGATGAAGGTCCACGGCGGCTGGGGCTCGCGCGGCTACCCGCAGAAGTCCTTCGCGCTGTTCGCACGCCGCCAGTACGGGTCCGGGTCGTTCGACCACGAGGTCTTCCCGGGCCTGGGCGTGGCGTCCTTCGAGTCGCTCGTCCTGCGCAACTCGGGCAACGACAACCAAAGCACGCACCAGACCGCGCCCCGGCCGCCGATCACGCAGTTCGGGCCCACGACGAGCTGGGGCAGCTACTTCGTGCGCGGCAACTTCACGCTGATGCGCGACGCGCTGCTGCAATCCCTGCTGGCCGACACGGGGCTGGACACGCAGGCCTACCGGCCGGCCGTGCTGTACGTGAACGGCGAGTACTGGGGGATTCACAACCTCCGCGAGAAGACCACGGAGCATCAGGTGCGTTCCCACCACGAGCTGCCCAAGGGTTCCATCGACCTCATCGAGGGCTACGGCACGGCGCGGGCGGGTACGGCCAACGCGTACGTCGCCCTGCGGGACTACCTCAACGTGAACGGCGTCGCCGACGTCTCGCGCTACCAGTTCCTCACGAGCACCTACCTCGATGTGGACAACTTCATCGACTACCACCTCGCCGTCATCGCCTTCCAAAACTTCGACATCGGCAACATCAAGTGCTGGCGGCCGCGCACGCCCAAGGGCCGGTTCCGCTGGGTCGTCTATGACCAGGACTACGGCTTCGGGCTGTGGCCCGAGTCCGTCTATCCGGCGGCCATGGCGCGGGACTACGCCGACTACTCGAACATGTTCCGGTTCGCGACGGCGGGCACGGGGACGAGCACGTCCTGGCCCAACGGCGGCGGGCGCACGCTGATGTTGCGGCGCATGTTGGCCAACGCCGAGTTCAAGGAACGCTTCATCCGGCGCTGCGCCGACCTTCTCAACTCCGCCCTGCGCGAGGAACGCGTGGGGGCTGCCATCCGCGACATGTCCGCCGTGATCCGGCCGGAGATGTCCGCGCACCTCGAGCGCTGGGGCTGGCCCTCGCTGCTCCAACGCGGCTACGGCCTGCCCTACCAACGCGAGCCGAACCCGTTCACCCCCCAGCTCTGGGAAACCCACGTTGCCTCCATGGCCGCCTTCGGGTCGGCACGGCCCGCCCAGCTTCGCAGCCAATGCATCAGCCACTTCGGCCTCAAGGGCGGAATCGGGACGCTGGAAGTCCGCGTCGCCGGCGCGGGCCGCGTCCGGGTCAACACGCTGCGCCCCGACGCCTACCCGTGGACGGGCATCTACTTCGGCGATTACCCCACGACGCTCCGCGCCGCGCCCGAGCCCGGCCACCGCTTCGCGGGCTGGACGCTGCCCGGCGGCGTCACGAACACCGCTCCGCGCATCGACCGTGTCGTGGGCAGCAACGTCGTGGAGGTCGTCACCGCCCGATTCGAGCCCATCGCCTCCCCGGTCGTGCCGCCGGTGCGCCTGG
>JBJSZF010000089.1:0-2423 GCA_046090125.1 Verrucomicrobiota bacterium | reverse complement strand
GCTGAATCGCCGGCTGCGAGGATGGTACGGATACTTCCAAGGGGGAGTCCGTAACGTCTATGCGCGCCTGGACGAATGGCTGCGGATGCGGCTTCGGAGCCTCCTGCGATGGCGGGTGGGCCGAGAGGGCCGTGGACGTGGCCGCGACCATCAACGCTATCCCAATGCGTACTTCGCAGAGTTGGGGCTCTTGTCCCTGCACGTACGGGCCACGACCGAGCGCACCCGTCCCGCCGCACGCGGGTGACACACCAACTGGAGAGCCGGATGCGGGAGATCCGCCCGCCCGGTTCGGAGGGAGGGGTGGGGCGAAAGCCCCTTCCCTACCCCTATTAGCGTTGAGGCTGCCACGCCGTGCTGAGGAACACTGACCACTTCGGGAGGCACCCCGTGGCACGACCCCAATTCCCCATGACCCAAGTCAGCGGCGGCGGCACGGACGGGGTCCTTGGGCTGCCCCATGGCCCGTCGCATTGTTGGAGCTGGCATGGGAGATTCCGGGGCTATGTCCCCTCCTTTGAGGTGCTGGTGGCCAGCCATGCGAGTCCTGCGGGGGTGAGACGGGATCGTTGCTGGGGCCAGGTCGGCTTGCCGGGTAGGGTGCGCTCGATCCAAACCACTTGAATCATGGGCTCGAGATAGCCCTCCCGGATGTGCTCGCCGTGTGAGATGTCGGCGCCCGCCTGAAGCCGTTCACGAGCTCGTCCTTCTTGGACAGCTGCGGCGGCGAGGATCTCCCCAACTGGCGTGGCAGCTTGCTCGGTCGGCATCCTGGGAACGCGCGAATCCGGCGGCATACGGTTTGGAGATAAATAGTTGTTGTCCCGGAAGCTTGCGCCGTGGGCACGGTGGGCATCGTACGCGGCGGGCCACACAGGGTCTCAACAAAGCCGTCCCGAACGGCGAGATGGGGTTCGCGCAGGCCGGCGTCGAGGCAGAGTCGGATCATGTCGCGGGTGCCGGTGCCCATGCGTTGGATGTACTTGGCGAGGTACAGCAGCTCGGCCAGCAGCGGGTAGGACGGGAAGGAACCGTGGGGCCCGCGCAGTTGCATTCTGCACGGTGGGGCCAGCCTTGCGACGCGTGCCGTGTTCCCCGCGGCGACGGCTCAAGGTGGCGTGGGCTGGTGGTGTGGGTTGCATCGGGCCTGGTGATCGGAGGCGTGCCTTGGACCCTCGGCAGCAACGTTTCTCGCATTCGTTGTGGCACCCCGGACGGGTTGCGCGAATGGATCTTCCATCGGGGGCGGGAGGCGTCGGGATTTTGGGAACGTCGGCGATCCCCATGCCGCCGTACCCCCAAGGAGGGGCGATGGGCGCGCTCAGCGGCTTGCCCGGGGCACGGATGCGGCCCCTCCGACGTCCATTGCGACACCATTCCGAGGGTTGGCTCCGGCGCCGTCCCCGTGGCATAACCTTCGCCAGTCATGGAATACGAAGCGGTCATAGGCCTTGAAACGCACGTCCAGCTCAAGACCCGCTCCAAAATGTGGTGCGGGTGCGCCAACAGCTTCGGGGAGGAGCCCAACACGCTCGTGTGCCCCACGTGCCTGGGCCTGCCGGGAGCGCTGCCCGTCGCCAACGCCGAGGCCCTTCGCCTCACCGTCCTCACCGGACTCCTCCTTGGTTGCGAGATCCCCGGCTTCGCCAAGTTCGACCGCAAGAACTACTTTTACCCGGACTCCGCCAAGAACTACCAGATCACCCAGTACGACCAGCCGTCCACGCGGGCCGGGCACCTCGAGTTTGAACTCGACGGATCCCTCCAGCGCGTCCGCATCACCCGCGCCACCTTGAGGAGGACGTCGGCAAGAACGTCCACTTCGACCGCCACTCGGGCGTGGACTTCAACCGCGCAGGCGTGCCCCTCCTCGAGATCGTGTCCGAGCCCGACATCACCTCCGCCGACATGGCCCATGCCTACCTCAACGCGCTCGTCGAGGTCCTCGTGCGCGGCGGCATCTCGGACTGCGACATGGAGAAGGGCATGGTCCGGTGCGACGTGAACGTCTCGGTGCGGCCCAAGGGCTCCACCGCGCTCGGGGCCAAGATCGAGATCAAGAACATGAACACGTTCTCGGGCGTGCGCCGCGCGCTCGACTACGAGATCCCGCGCCAAATCGCCGCCGTCCAGCGTGGCGAGGCCCTCCGCCAGGAAACGCGGCGCTGGGACGACGTCGCCGGCATGACCGAGCCCATGCGTTCCAAGGAGGACGCCCACGACTACCGCTACTTCCCCGACCCCGACCTCCTTCCCTCCACCCCGGCGCGCGAGTGGGTGGACTCGCTGCGCGCCCTCGTCCCCGAGCTGCCCCTGGCCCGCAAGCAACGCCTTGCCACCCAGTACGGCCTGCCGCCCGGCGACGCGGAGGTGCTCAAGTCCAACCCGGACCTGTGCGCCTTCTTCGAGCAGGCCGCCACCGG
>JBJSZF010000088.1:0-2691 GCA_046090125.1 Verrucomicrobiota bacterium | reverse complement strand
TCGCAGGGTGAGCCCTTGGGTTCCTGCCCGTGAGCCCATCCTCCCGGATGGGAGGGCCCTTTCCTCGTTTTGAAATCCTCTTCGACTGCCGTTTCTAGGTTGGATGGACCGGGCGCGGCGCGTGCCGTGCATTCCGGCGGGAATGCGCGCTTGAACCGGGGCCGATGCGGTCGGGATGCTGCGGCGCATGAAGGGGTTGTACGAGGCGTGTGTGCGTCCGTGGTTGTTCCGATGCGACTCGGAGCGGATTCATGACTGGACGTTGGGGGCATTGGGGTGGGTGGCACGGGAACCGGGCGTGTGCGGGGCCTTGGGGGGCGTGCTGGGGGCGGATCCGTTGCCGGTGCGTTGCATGGGCCTGGACTTTCCCAACCCCTTTGGATTGGCGGCGGGCATGGACAAGGGAGCGGTGGCCGTCCCGGTGTGGCAGGCGCTGGGCTTCGGCTTTTCTGAGCTGGGCGGCGTCACGTGGATGGCCCAGCCGGGCAATCCACGGCCGCGCATGTTCCGGGTGGTGGAGGATGGCGCGTTGATCAATCGCATGGGCTTCAACAATCCCGGAGCCACCACCGTGGCCGCGCGCCTGGAGGCGTGGCATCGATCCGGTCGCTGGCCCCGCCATCCCGTGGGCGTGAACCTGGGCAAGTCCAAGACGACACCCTTGTCCGAGGCCGCCCTCGACTACGCCGGGACGTTCCGGCTGCTGCGGCGCTGGGTCGATTTCCTCGTGGTGAACGTGAGTTCCCCCAACACGCCCAACCTGCGCCAACTCCAGGACAAGGCGGCGCTCGACGACATCCTGGCGGCGTTGCAGGAGGAGAATCGTGCGCCCGGCGCGCCAGTGCGGCCGGTCCTCGTCAAGGTGGCCCCAGACTTGTCCCAGCATGCCCTCGACGACGTATTGTCGTTGGTGGGGCCGCGTGGACTCGCGGGCATCGTCGCCACGAACACGACGACGACGCGGCCGGAGCCCACGGGCGAGTCCGGTCGCCGGGCGTACCGGGAGGCAGGCGGCCTGAGCGGCCGTCCCTTGGCGCGGCGCAGCACGGAGGTGATCCGCCACCTGTACCGGCAATCGCGTGGCACCGTCCCGATCATTGGCGTGGGCGGCATTTTTGATGCGGCGGATGCGTGGGAGAAGGTGCGTGCCGGGGCGACGTTGGTGCAGGCGTACTCGGGCCTGGTGTACCGGGGCCCGGGCTTCGCGCGCGAGGTGGTGGACGGACTTCGCGATCGCCTCGCCGGGGCGCGGTGGGAGGACGCCGTCGGAAGCGACGCATGAGAGGGCGGCTCGCCGAGAGGGTGGGTGGGCGCATGGGACGTTGCGTGCCCGCCGAGCCGGGGTTCGGGCGGGGTTTCACCCATGAACGCGGGCACATCGGGGATTGCCGGGGCGTCGTCCGGTGGTAGGGGTGGGCGCGTGCGAGGCGATCACGAGGGGGAGGCCGGCGAGGCGTTCATCAAGGTGCAGGGGGCGCGGGTTCACAACCTGAAGAACCTGTCCGTGACGATCCCGCGGGATCGCCTGGTGGTGGTGACGGGCGTGAGCGGGAGCGGCAAGAGCACGCTGGCGTTCGACATCGTCTTCGCGGAGGGCCAGCGGCGTTTCCTGGACTCCATGAGCACCTATGCGAGGCAGTTCGTGGAACAGATGGCCCGGCCGGACGTGGACGTCGTGTCCGGGCTCCCGCCCACGGTGAGCATCGAGCAATCCACGACGCGCGGCGGTGGCAAGAGCACGGTGGGGACGGTGACGGAGGTGCATCCGTTCCTGCGGTTGCTGTATGCGCGCACGGGCATTCAACATTGCCCGGATTGCGGGGTGGCGGTGACGCCGCAGACCCCGGACGAGGTGGTGGCGGCGGTCGCAAACGAGGCGCGGCGCACCAAGGGGCTCCGAGTGTTGGCCCCGTTGGTGCGGAGGCGGAAGGGCTTTCACCACGACATCTTGGATTGGGCGGTGAAGTCGGGCGTCGAGGAGATCCTGGTGGACGGGAGCCTGGGCGAGCCGGCCGCGTTTCGGCTGGATCGGTTTGCCGAGCATGACATCGATGCGGTCATGGGACGGTTGGGCGGCCGCGGGGGCATCTCGGACGCGGCGGGGCTCAGGAAGCTCGTGTTGGAGGCGTTGAAGGTGGGGCGGGGAACGATCTCGCTCCGGGAGGCGTCGGGCCGGACCACGGTGCACTCGACGGAGCGCTCGTGCCCGTCGTGCCGGCGCAGCTTCGGCGTGCTGGACCCGAAGGACTTCAGCTACAACTCGAGCCAGGGCTGGTGCCCGCGTTGCCGCGGGTTTGGGGAGTTGTTCCATATCCCGGACGTCGAGCGCGGCGCGAACGCGGATGCCGTGGAGGAAAGCTGGTGGCGTTGGTCCGAGGGCCAACGCGAGACGTGCCCGGAATGCCTCGGGGGACGCCTGCGGCCGGAGCCCCGGGCCGTCCGCCTCCGGATGCCGCTGGAAGGCACGGGAACGACGTGCGGGCCGGTCGGCACGGAGCCGACGATCGACGACTTCGCGGCGGCGACGGTAGAGGATGCGTTGGCGTGGGCGGAGCGGGTGCGGCCCCAGGGGCGCGACGCGGAGGTGGCGCGGGACATCGTCCCGGAGGTCCGGGAGCGGCTGCGGTTCTTGCGCGAGGTGGGCCTGGGCTACCTGCAACTGGGCCGCGCCATCACGACGTTGTCGGGCGG
>JBJSZF010000087.1:0-7030 GCA_046090125.1 Verrucomicrobiota bacterium | reverse complement strand
CCCTTCAGCGGCGGCGCGGTGGCGTCGGATTGGGCCACCCGGTCCTTGTCGCCCGCGCTGTCAGGCTCGACGAACTTCGCGGGCGCCATGGCCGACATGCAGCTCCCCAGCGGCGTCAGCGGGACGAACGTGGTCGCGGCCTTCCGTCGGCTTCGCGTGGGATTCCCCTACCAGAGCAAGGCGAGCCCGTACTCGTTTGGCAGCGTGATCACCGTGCCGGACCTCGACGAGGCGGGCCAGGCGCTCAACGTGGTCAAGGAACGGTACTGGATCGCCGAGCCCTACACGACCAACGCCCATGCCAACGTGGGCTACTACTGGAGCCCCCACGCCCGGTCCGTCTATGCCATCCAGGCCGGCCCCGTGCGCGTCACGTGGCGCAAGAACCAGGCCTATACCGCCGCGACCTATCCCGCCTCCTATGTCAACCCGGGCGGTGGAGCCAGCTTTGTCACCAACGGAGCCAGCATCTACCTCCTCTACACCTCCACCTACGTCATCTCCGGGAGCGCCTCCAAGTCCCCGCGCACCCTGTATTGGACCGAGCGCGAGTTCCGCAACCTGGGAAGGCCCGTCTCCATCCCCCCGGCCAAGGTCGGGGCCGTCAACATCGTCTTCAACAACCAGTTCCCACGCACGGTCACCAACGAGTACCGCGGGCCCGGCTACACGAGCCCGGCGGACGGCAACACCAACGCCGTCCTGAGCGAGCTGCGCACCGTCTGGTACGACCAGAGCCAGGGCTTCCTGTACGCCTTCAACCAGGAAGGGCGCGTCTTCGTGGAGCTGCTGGGCGACCTGCGCGAGGATGGCCAGTCCCGCGCGTCCCTTGGCTTCGAGATCGTGGACGTCGTCAAGCAGCCCATCCCGCTCGACATCGACTGCGACCTCGGTGAGCGGCTGTTGCCGCCCGAGGGCGGCTCCCTCGAGGCGTTGCGACCGGAGGAGGTGCAGCTCGGGCCCGGCATTCCCTTCAACTACGTTCACTTCGCACCGGGAAGCACCGTGCCCCAGCTTTATGCGGCGCGCGCCACGGCCAACCCCAACGATTGCCTCGTGCACTGGCTGGAGACCGGCCTCCAAGGCATCCTGTGGCCCAAGCTGTTTGGCCGTCACCACCTCGTTTGGCCCTCCGACGAGTCGCGCTACAGCCACTTCGTCCGGCCCGTCGTGACGAGCGACGAGGAGGCCCAGGCCACCGCCGTCCCGCTCTCCCCGCAAAATGCCCCGGTCATCGCCTACCAAGATCCCCTCGACCGCCCCCGGGCCAAGATGACGCCCGACTCCCGATTCTACACCTACCTCGACGGCAGCCAGCTCGCCCATCGCGCGTTGCTGCGCTTCGTCGTCAACGACCAGGTCGCCTTCGAGCGCGTCTTCTCATGGCTCGAGGACGCCCTGCGCGACCAAACCTTCGCCGGCTCCGTCGCCACCAACCTCACGTCCGTCTCCAACTTCGTGAACCTGGAGCAACGCCAGGCCGACCACGCCCAGGCCATGGCCGACGCGATGGCCGAGTACCAGGACAAGCTCGTCGCGCACCAGGCCTACCTCGCGTCCTCCAACCAGTTCGTCACGGCCTATGCGGCCTATGTCGCCAACCCGGTCGGAACACCGCCCAGCCCGCCCACGTTCGTCGCGGCCCCGGCGTCGCCCACCTTGCCCGAGGCCCCATCCACCAACCTCTGGGACAACGTCTCGGTCGCCCCGCGGGTCTTCACCGCCACCGCCACCATCGGCGAGCGCCTGCGCCCGCCGGTGGGCGAGCCGGGCGGATCGGGCGCCTACCTCGCGGGCCACATCAACGTGAGCCAGGGCAACCTGTACCTGCCCTCCGCCTACATCGACCCCCTCGTCTCCGGCATCGCCGCCGCCAACACCGGGGCCATCATCCCCGTCAATCGCCTGCCCAACAA
Organism: Verrucomicrobiota bacterium; assembly: GCA_046090125.1. Lineage (GTDB taxonomy): Bacteria > Verrucomicrobiota > Verrucomicrobiia > Limisphaerales > UBA9464 > UBA6176. The sequence continues at coordinate 5,114 of JBJSZF010000087.1, read as the reverse complement.
CAACCGCCTCGAGGTGTGGTGGTTCCGCACCAACTCCCCCTCCGTCGGCCACAATGCCGCCAACGCGCGCATCGGCCTGCGGCCCATTTATTGGCCCGCCTACATCGGCCGCTATGACCTCGTCTGGCCTTCGTCTCCGGCGGAGATCGTCCTCGCCAGCAAGGTGGGCAGCGGGACGCTCTCGCCCCGCGAGGCCTCCGGCGTCATCTACGCCCAGAACAACAAGCAGCTCCCCGGCTACAACCCCAACGAGGAACACGCCATCATGTCCGGCGGCATGGCCTTCGCCACCCGCGACGACCTCAACATCACCTCGGGCGACGACTACTCCTCCGAGCCGCACGTCCTGTTGCACTATCAGGCGACGGACGCGCGCCCTGCGATGACCGTCTTCAAGGTCCTGCGCGAGAAGCCCGAGGCGGGCTACGTCTTCGATTACATCGTGCCGGCCGGGCAGGTCATCCAGCCGCCGCCGCCCCTCGGCTTCCTCGCCAAGCCTGTCGAGGGCGATGGCATGTACGCCACGGACTACAACACCGAGGTCCGCCGGGACGGGGGCGACGTGCCCGTTGGCTGGGACGTGGGCGGGGACAACGGCGCGTTTGCGCATTACGACTCGTTCACGTGGACCGACCGCAAGCACAACCTGTGGGTGTACCGCGGGCCCCACGCCGGCCTGCCCGCCTTGGCGGCCGGTTCCTACGACGCCACGAGCGGCGCCTTCAGCGCCCTCGCCGCCGCCACCGCCGTGGCGGGCGAGGACTTCCATTACTTCGTCCACGCGTCCCGGCAGGATGAGAACCTGTCGTTGGTGGCCACCACGGCGTTGCCCGCCTGGCTTCGGATCGATGGCCTCGTCCTGCGCGGCAAGCCCGAGGCATCGCAGGTGGGCACGTCCCAGGTGGGGCTCAAGGTGGTGGACCTGTTCGACGGCTCCGAGACGGCCCTGACGCTGTCGTTGCAGGTGCTGGCGAACGGGGGGGTGGTCGCGCAGGGACCCATGACCTTGCCGAGCACCAACGCCTACACGGGCACGGTGGTGTCCTTCACCACCCGCCCGCCGTTCCTCGCGTCGTCGCCCGCGCCCAGCAACAGCTTCACGATGCGGTTCTACTACAAGACGGAGCCCAGCTTCGACTGGCCCGGCATGGCCAATCCCCCGGCGGCGGGCTCCATCGTGCCCTACCTGCGGCCTGTCGATCCCGCGTCGGGCGCGTTCGTCGGCGACGCGGGCGACAAGCAGACCGCCTCGCTCGAGATCGTCTATCGGCCCGTCTGGCCCGTCCGCGATCCCAAGGACGCGACCAAGCCCGTGCCCACGCTGCCCTTTGGCGCCACCCTCACGATGTCGGCGTTCAACCTGCCCGCCATCCGGGACATGAAGACCGCCCGCGTCCTCTACCAGCAGTCCATCGCCCGGGACATCGACGTGCCCGACGTCAGCGTGGTCCTCCATGACGCCACGCGGGAGAAGTACTCCGACCTTGCCGCCGCCGGCTTGCAACGGGTGCCGCCCAGCATCCAGTCGGAGTCCTACCGCGGGAGCATCTACTTCCCGGCGTTGCCGCCGCACCTGGTGAAGCGCGTCTTCGTCCAGCCCAACCGCGGCTCGCGGGGCACGCTGGTGCTCAAGGGCGAGTTCGTGAAGGCCGACCTCGGCGAGAGCTACACGCTGCTCAACGTGCTGCGCGACGCCGAGCTGGCTGCCGTGAAGGCCCTGTGCCCTGCGACCGACGCGGAGAACAAGTCCAAGTGGGATGCGCTGGTGGACGCGCTGGCGACGGACGTCGAGACGTTCGTCGAGAGCCTCGACACGCCGGGCACGTATGTCGTGGACGACGAGCAGACCGTGCGGGTCGGCGTCGGCGAGCTGGCCGAGGTCACGGGCGACGACACGGCGGTGGATTCCTACGCCCTGAGCGCGACGGGCCCCGGAAGCGGGTACGTGACGGTGATCGAGGCCGACGGCTGGGCGTTCACGGAGCCGGGCGACCCGGTGTCCATGCACGTGTTCAAGGCCGGCGGCTCGCTCCATACCGGCGAGTTGAAGGTGATCGTGCCGGACAACCCGCTGAGCGAGCTGGTGAGCTTCCAGCACACGGCGGACCTTGCCGGGCGCTCGGCCGAGTTCGACTACGAGTGGAAGATAGCCGCCCCGGTGAATGGGCAGCCGCCGGAAGGGGATGCCACGATGTCCCGCTACCTCGCCCTGGTCAGCGGTGCAAACCGGCCTCGCCACACCATCGGCGGCGTCGGCATCCAAGCATTGAGCGACAACTACGTCGTCATGCGCTACCGGCCCACGAACCCGGACCATCCGCTGCGCAACCAGTGGTCGGACTGGACGGAGCCGCGCCTGGCGGAGGGCTGGATCAAGCGTGTGCTGGCGGGGATCAACCCCTTCGGGCAACGCCTCAAGGACCTTTACAACAACGCGGTGAACACGGACGTCAGCATGTTGACCCAGGCGGGTCGGCGCTGGGAGGGCGACGTGGCGCTGAACCTGGACACGATCAACAACTACGGCCTGATCGAGATCTACGAGACGGTGCTGCGCCGGGGCCGGATGCTGAGCATCGAGGCGGGATTCAACTACGGCCCCGCCAACGACGCGCTGCTGCTGGCGGCGGGCTACCTGCACGACCTCTACATGCTGCTCGGCGGCGAGGCCTGGGCGGACGCGGCCAACCCGACCATCGGCATCGGGACCAAGGACAAGACGTACGGCGACATCGCCACGTCGTTGTTCGCGTTCAAGGGGCAGGTGGCGACCTTGGCCCAAGAGGAGCTGGCCTTGCTGCGCGGGCGGGATGACTTCCTCGTCCCCGGCGTGCGCGTGGCCCCAATCTACAACCGGCTCGTGTGGAACTATACGCGTGGCATTGACTCCGGCGAGGTCATCTACGCGCTGAACTACAACATCCAGGAGGACAACAACTCGGCGGCGGACGGCGTGATCAACGCGGCGGACGCGGCGAAGATGTATCCGCAGGGCCATGGCGACGCCTACGGGCACTACCTGACGTCGATCAAGGGGTACTACTCCCTGATCATGAACCCCTACTTCGACTGGATGCCCCGCATCGAGGCGGTGAACGTCCTCGGCGTGCCCGTGGCGGTGGACTACCAGGACGAGCGGAAGTTCGCTGCGGGCGCGTCGGCGATGCTGCGCGCGGGCCAGCAGGTGGTGGACCTGACGTGGCGCGAGGCGTACCAGCCCGTGGCCGACGGCTGGAAGCACCTGTCCACCGTGCGGACCAACAGCCAGCGCACCTACAGCGTCCCCGGGGGCACCAACGCGGTGACGCGGTACTGGGGCCTGGACCATTGGGCGTCGCGCACGGGGCAGGGGGCCTTCATCAACTGGGTGGTGGGCAACGCGATGGTGTTGCCCGTGGATGGCGACCCGCTGCACGAGGGGATCCAGAAGGTGGACCGCACGACCGTGACGGAGCTGCCGGAGATCGCGATGCTGGCACGGGGCGTGCAAACGTCCCTGGAGAACGCAGAGGCGGGCCTCAGCCCATTGGGGGTGCCGGAGGGCGGACTGGCCTTTGACCTGGACCCGAACGTGGTGACGGGCGCGGGGTCCTCCACGCACTTCGAGCAGGTCTATCAGCGCGCGAAGGTGGCGTTGAACAATGCCGTGGCCTCGTTCGACGACGCGAAGGACGTGACGCGCCTGATGCGGTCCGAGGAGGACTCGCTGGCGGAGGTGCGCACGGCGGTGAACCGGCAGGAAGCGTCGTACAACAACGCCCTCATCGACCTCTATGGCACGCCCTACCCGGACGACGTGGGCCCGGGCAAGACCTACCCGCAGGGGTACGCGGGGCCGGACCTGCTGCACTATGCCTACGTGGACGTGCCCGAGACGACGTTCGGGGGCACGGCGACCTTGGACGGCGACAGCGAGTTCACGATCAGCGTCGCAGGGCTGGACTTGGCGGTGCTGGACGCCTTGGCGGCGCGACCCGGGGCGGATGCCAGCGAGCTGACGACGGAACTCTATGACACGAACAAGGTCTTCGTCTTCAATCTGGACAAGCACGGGTTCTTCCAGAAGCCGGAGACATGGACGGGCCGCCGGGCCTCGCCGGGCCGCATCCAGCAGGCCGTGTCGGATGTCGTGAAGGCCCACGGGCAGCTCCTGGTCGCGGTGCGCGACCTGTCGTACGTGCGCAACGACCTCGACAACTCCATCCGGATGTTCAAGGCCAGCGAGGCACTGAAGGCCCAGATCACCGACGTCAACATGGGTCTCAACATCGCCGACGAGGTCCTCATGTATGCGAAGGCCGCCAACGAGATCTTCGAGAACTTCGACGGCATGATGGAGAAGACAATCGAGGCGACGGGCGACATCGCGTCGGCGGCCCTTCCGGACAGCTTCATCGCGGGCCTCGCGGCGGGCGGCGACATCACGTCCGTGGGCGAGGCGGCGCTCGAGGCGGCCGGGTTCACCGTGAAGTCATCCCTGAACGTGGCCAAGTACGTGCGCTTCATCCTCCTGAAGGCCTTCGAGAGCGCGAACTCCACGGCGCGGCGCTGGGCGGAGTTCTCCAACTCGAACAAGGAGGCGGCGGAGGCGACCAAGGGGTCCTTGTATGACATCCTGCACAACGTCTGGGGCCTGACGGACTTCCTGAACGGCATCAACCTGAAGCTGCGCGAGTACGACGACGCGGTGCTCCATTACCGCCGGCTGCTGGCGGAGGGCGAGACGCTCTTGGACGAGCGATACGTGAGCCGGCAGCGGTCGGCGCAGGTCATCCAGGGCTTCCGCACGCGGGACGCCGCCTTCCGCCTGTTCCGCAACGAGAAGCTGGAGCGGTACAAGGCGCTCTTCGACATGGCGGCGCGGTACGCGTTGCTGGCGGCGAACGCCTATGACTACGAGACGGGCCTGCTGGGGACGGCGCAGGGCAAGCAGTTCAAGAAGCGCATCATCGACTCCCGCGCCTTGGGCGTCGTGCGCAACGGCGAGCCCATGTTCGCCGGCAGCAACACCGGCGACCCCGGCATCTCCAGCACGCTGGCGGAGATGCAGGCGGACTGGGACGTGCTGCGGGGGTGGCTGGGCTTCAACAACCCGGACGCCTACGGCACGCAGG
>JBJSZF010000086.1:0-5465 GCA_046090125.1 Verrucomicrobiota bacterium | reverse complement strand
GGCGGGAACAACCGGCAGCTCGGGATGAGCATCGGGACCACGACGAAGGTCGCGACGTTGGGCGTGGCATCCACAACCACCTTCGTCGCCGACCGCAACTACCTGTTGTTCTCGGGCATCACGGTCGGCTCCGACGGCAAGATTGCCGGCAAGGTTTGGAACGGAAGCGTCTCCAATGGCGAGGCGAACTGGAATGGCTTCCAACTCCAGGCCACGTCGATTACCCCCACCAAGACGACGCCGACAATCACGACGACCCCGACGGCGACGGCGATCACGTACGGGCAGACGCTGGCGAGCTCCGCGCTCAGCGGCGGGGTGGCGAGCGTGGCGGGCACCTTTGCCTTCACCACGCCCAGCACGGTGCCCCAAGCGGGCACGGCCGCGCAGGGCGTGACGTTCACGCCCACCGACACGGCCAACTACAACACCGTGTCGCTGACGGCGAGTGTGACGGTGGGCAAGGCGACGCCCATGGTGACGACGGCCCCGGCGGCCACGGGGATCACGTACGGGCAGACGCTGGCGAGCTCCACGCTCAGCGGCGGGGCTTCGAGCGTGCCGGGTTCCTACGCCTTTACGACGCCCTCGACCATGCCCGCGACGGGCACGTCGGCCCAGCCCGTGCGCTTCACGCCCACGGACACGGCCAATTACAACACCGTGTCGCTATCAGCGAACGTGACCGTGACCAAGGCGACGCCGACGATCACGACAACCCCGACGGCATCCCCCATCACGTCGTTGCAAACACTGGCGAGTTCCACGTTGAGCGGCGGCGTGGCAAGCGTGCCGGGCACGTTTGCGTTCACGGCTCCCGCAACGACGCCGTCGGCGGGCACGTCCGCCCAATCCGTGACCTTCACGCCCACGGACACGGCCAACTACAACGCCGTGACGTTGACAGCGAGCGTGACGGCCAGCGCTCCGACGGTGTTTCAAGGGCAGTTCCTGCCGGGCAGTGGCGGGACCTCGCAAACGAGCGCGGGCGGCGTGCTGAGCACGGCGGGTGCGACGTGGAACGCCGTCCGGTTTGGCGCCACGGGGTCGGTGGCATTGTCCACCGCCATCGGGCAGTCGTCCGCGGCGACCTTCTCGTGGTCGGGTTGGACTGGACTTGGGGTCTTCGCCCCAAGCAACCCGTCGGGGGGGTTCGCAAGCACCGTCAACCAAGCGTTGATGGGGAACTACCTGTACGTCCAGCAGGTGCCCCAGACCTCAGCGAAGAGCTTTGAGTTCTCGGGGTTGTGGGCGGGGACCTACAACCTCTACATCTATACGCAGGGCGACGCGGGCGGGAACAACCGGCAGCTCGGGATGAGCATCGGGACCACGACGAAGGTCGCGACGGTGGGCGTGGCATCCTCAAGCACCTTTGTCGCCGACCGCAACTACCTGCTGTTTTCCGGCATCACGGTGGGGGCCGACGGCAAGATCGCCGGCAGTTTTTGGAACGGGAACACGTCCGCTGGGGAAGCGAACTGGAACGGCTTCCAACTGCAGGCCGTTTCGACGCCGCCACCCAAGACGACGCCGACGGTCACCACGGCCCCGACGGCGTCGTCGATCACGTACGGGCAGACCCTGGCCAGCTCCACGTTCAGCGGCGGGGTGGCGAGCGTGCCGGGCACGTTCGCCTTCACGACGCCCAGCATGGCACCTCAAACGGGAACCAGCTCGCAGCCCGTGACGTTCACGCCCACGGATTCACTCAGCTACAACACGGTGTCGCTGACGGTGAACGTGACGGTGGGCAAGGCGACGCCGGCCGTGACGACGGCCCCGGCGGCCACCGGAATCACGTACGGGCAGACGCTGGCGAGCTCCACGCTCAGCGGCGGGGCTTCGAGCGTGCCGGGTTCCTACGCCTTCACGACGCCTTCGACCCTGCCCTCGGCGGGCACGTCCGCGCAGCCTGTGCGCTTCACGCCGACGGACACGGCCAACTACAACACGGTGTCGCTGTCGGCGAACGTGACGGTGGCCAAGGCGACGCCATCGGTCACGACGGCCCCGACGGCATCGGCGATCACGTTTGGGCAGACGCTGGCGAACTCCACCCTGAGCGGCGGGGCGGCCAGCGTGCCGGGGACGTTCGCATTCACGTCGCCGAGCACCGCTCCGCAGGTGGGGACGGCGTCGCAGGGCCTGACGTTCACGCCGACGGACACGGCCAATTACAACACGGCATCATCATCGGCTAGCGTGACGGTCGGCAGGGCGACGCCCACGATCACCACGGTCCCGGCCGCATCCTCGATCTCGTTCAGGCAGACGTTGGCGAGCTCCACGCTCAGTGGCGGCGTGGCCAACGTGGCCGGAACGTTCGCGTTCACGGCCCCCGGCACGGCTCCAGACGTGGGGACGGCCGACCAGCCCGTGACCTTCACGCCCGCGGACACGACGCGATACACGAGCGCGTCCTTGGCCGCGAGCGTGACCGTGGTCAAGGCGACGCCAACGATCACGACCGCTCCGACGGCGACGCCGGTCACGTTCGGCCAGTCCCTTGCGAACTCCACGTTGAACGGCGGGGCGGCCAGCGTGTTGGGGACCAGCGTCCCCGGGACGTTTGCGTTCACCACGCCGGGCACGCAGCCCGTGGCGGGAACGGCTGGCCAAGGCGTGACGTTCACGCCCACGGACACGACCCGTTACAACCTTGCCTCGCTCCAGGTGAACGTGACCGTGGCCAAGGCCACGCCAGTGGTCACGACGCCCCCGGCCGCGACCTCGATCATGATTGGCCAGACGTTGGCGGCCGGGTCGCTGAGCGGCGGGGCGGCGAGCGTGCCGGGATCGTTTGTTTTCACTACGCCCAGCACCCAGCCCGCGATGGGCACGTCCGTGCAAGGCGTGACGTTCCAGCCGACGGACGCGGCCAACTACAACCCGGTGTCCCTAACGGCCAGCGTCACGGTGATCCAGGCGACGCCGACGATCACGACCCTTCCGACGGCGACGCCGATCAACTTCGGCCAGACGCTGGCGGGCTCCACGTTGTCCGGCGGGACGGCGAGCGCCCCGTCGGGCAACGGGGTGACGACCGTGGCCGGGACCTTTGCCTTCGCCGCGCTGGGAACGCAGCCGCCGGTGGGTTCCACGCCCCAGGGCGTGGTGTTCACCCCAACCGACACCGTCCGCTACGCCCCGGTCTCCCTGGTGGTGAACGTTTCCGTCGATTGGCCAACACGGTTGAGATCCACGGCCGCCGTGCCGCCGCAGGCGATGACGTACCAAGGATTCCTGACCGACGGTTCCGGGGCCCCGATTGGCATGGATGGGCCTGTCATGATGAACATCGTTTTCCGGGTTTTCGATGCAGCCACGGGCGGGAACGCCGTGTGGGCCGAGCGGCAGGCGTTGGCCGTGGAACGTGGCTACTTCACGGCGCAGCTCGGCGAAGGGAAGCCCGTGGATGGCGTGATCAACGCGCCGGGCGGCCTGGCCAACGCGTTTGTCGGCGCGGGCGCGGCGGAACGCTACGTGGGCCTCACCGTCCTTGGCCATGGCGCGGATGGGTCGGACGCCGAAATCCTGCCCCGCACGCGCCTGACGGCGGCTCCCTATGCCTACTTGGCGGCGGCGGCAGCGAGTCTTGCCAAGTCCAGCACCTTGGCCGGAATCGACTTCTCGGGCAGTTCGGTGACGGTTCCGGGGACCCTGTCGGCACCGGTCGTCAACGTGGCCTCGATGACGGTGGGAAGCTTGACCGTGTCCAACACCCTGAGTTTCTCGGGGCTGGCGGGCGGCTTTGTTTCCAGCACGGACGGGGCGATGCGGATGATTGCCGGGAAGCATCAATGGACGAACTCGGGCTTCGTCTCGGAACCATCGCCCGGCTACTCGGTGACCCGAACCGGCGTTGGCAGCTACAAGATCACCTTCGACACCGCCTTCAACTCGCCGCCGCAGGTGTTCGCCACGCCCATGTGGAATGGCAGCGGATCGTTGCCGTTCATTGCATGGTGCCAGATCGTCCAGGCGACGGACCCAACGACGGCGTGCCGGGAAGTGACCGTGAACTGGGCTGCCCATCCTTCGGGCACGTATCCCTTCTTGTCCAAGGTGGGCGATCCAACGCGTCACCCCAATTATCCCAACAGTTATCCTCCGGTGCTGTATCCGACCTACACCCAGATTTTGAATCAAAATGCCATCATCCGGCCGATGGAAGTGTTCGATGGCGACTTTAGTTTCCTGGTCGTTGGGAACTAGGGAGGGGCCTTGGGGGCGACGCTTCTGGTGCTGTTATGGGATGGCGGATCGCAGGGGTTGCGGACGAACGACGCGATCTGGGCCGTGCACCCTTCGAGGTGCTGGGTTCTCAGGCGCCCGGGGCGGGAGTCCAGCCTGCGGGTTGGGATTGGCCCCGAAGATGCCCACCCGTGGGGCTCAGCCTAGGGACTTGCCGTCCGATGGGGCTGCGTCGGACGACGCGCGTGCACGTGGCCGCCATGTCAACCCGGCATCCGCTCGCCATGACGGGACGTGGGGCCGGCCGATGAGACGAGGCGTTGTTCAAGCGGTCCAAGGGGCGGGTGGACCGGATGCCGTGGCATGGGTGCCGTTGGGAGCCGCGATGACCTTTGCGGGTGGCACCTCCAAGGGCGGGTGCGCAAGGATGCCAGCCATGGCATCGCGTGTGCTCGGAGTGGGACGGAGGCTGGTGGCAGTCGTCTTCTGGTGCCTTGGATTGACCGCATCCAGTCACACGTCGCTCGCGACGCAACCCGCCGCACTATCCGAGAGCCACGACTTCCGTGTGTTCGACCAGTGGGATGGGCTCGGGTATCTGGCGGTGTCTGGTTTGGCGGCGACGCCGGACGGTCGGCTGTGGATGGCGACGTTCCGGGACTTGGTGTGCTACGACGGGATCGGGTTCCAGCGAGTGATCTTGCATGGCCCGCAGTCGCCGGATCCCGTGCAGGCTCAGGTTCTGAGTTGCGATGGGGCGGGTCGCCTTTGGTTGGGGGGAGGCGCGGTGATCGGCATCCTGGAGGGGAAGACGTGGCGGTTGTTGGGCTCCGAGGATGGGGTGCCCCGGGTCATCATTCGAAACCTTGCCGTACGGAGATCGGGCGAGGCGTGGGCATCGTGGGAGGGGGGACTCTTGAGGGTACGGGCATGGCGGTGCGAGGCGATGGCCCCGCCGCCTGAAACAGGGACGGGGTCGTGTGGGCTGGTGGTGGACGAGGGGGATCGTTTGTGGTGCTCGAATGGGCGCGGGTTGTGGAGGCGCGACGGAGAGGGGTGGGTTGCGGAGAAGGGGCCATCCAGCGTGGCGGGACAGGGCGTTTGTGGGATCGGGGCGGCACGCGGGGGCGGCGTTTGGGTGGCGTGGGACCGGGAGGTTTGGAGGTTTCGGGAGGGGGCCTGGGACGAGGGCAAGGAACGGCCACAGGGGATGCTGGGGGATACGGTGACGGTGTTGGAGGATCGATACGGGGGGGTATGGGTTGGGG
>JBJSZF010000085.1:0-1207 GCA_046090125.1 Verrucomicrobiota bacterium | reverse complement strand
TCGTGGGGCGACGTGCTCGTCTTCCTGCCGGGCGAGCGCGACATCCGGGAGGCGAGCGACCGGCTGGAGGGACGCCTGGGGCGGGACGTGGACGTGGTGCCGTTGTACGGACGCCTGAGCGCGGGCGACCAGCAACGCGTCTTCGCCGACACCGGCCGCCGGAAGGTGGTGGTGGCCACGAACATCGCCGAGACCTCGCTGACCATCCCGGGCATCCGCCACGTCATCGACGCCGGCCTCGCCCGCATCTCCCGCTACAACGCCCGCACCCGCACGCGTCGGCTGCCGGTGGAGCCCGTCTCGCAGGGCAGCGCCAACCAACGCAAGGGCCGCGCCGGGCGCGTGGCCGAGGGCACCTGCATCCGGCTCTACAGCGAGGACGATTTCAATTCCCGCCCCCGCCACACCCAGCCCGAGATCCAGCGCGCCAACCTCGCCGAGGTTATCCTCCGCATGAAGGCCTCGCGCCTCGGCGAGATCGAGTCCTTCCCCTTCATCGACCCGCCCTCCCCAGCCGCCATCACCGGCGGCTACCAGCTCCTCCAGGAACTCGGCGCCCTCGACGACCAGCGCGACCTCACCCCCCTCGGGCGCGACCTCGCGCGGCTGCCCATCGACCCCACCCTCGGCCGCATGCTCCTCCAGGCCCAGGCCGAGCACGCCTCCCGCGACCTCCTCATCATCGCCTCAGCCCTCAGCATCCAGGATCCCCGCGAGCGCCCCCTCGACCAACGCGAGGCCGCCGACGCCGCCCACCGCCGCCACGGCGACCCGCGCTCGGACTTCCTCTCGCTCCTCAAGCTCTGGGACGCCGTCCACGACGAGTGGGAGGTCCTTCGTACGCAGAACCAACGGCGCAAGTTCTGCAAGGCCGCCTTCCTGTCCTACACGCGCATGCGCGAGTGGCAGGACCTCCACGCCCAGCTCACCAGCGCCCTGTCCGAGATCGAGGCCGTCCGCATCTCCGAAACCTCCGCCGACTACGAGGCCATCCATCGTTCCATCCTCTCCGGCCTCCTCGGCCATGTCGCCCGGCGGGAGGAGCGCAACGTCTATCGGGCCCCCGGCAACCGCTTGGTCGCCGTGTTCCCCGGCTCCGCCCTGCATGACAAGGGCGAGAAGCCCCAGCGCAAGCAAGCCAGCCCGCGCGACGCCCGGCCCCAAGGACCACAGCCGGGACGCGCCCGCCAGCCCGAGTGGATCGTCG
>JBJSZF010000084.1:0-4729 GCA_046090125.1 Verrucomicrobiota bacterium | reverse complement strand
GGATGCCGTCGCGCGGACCGCGTTTCCACGACACCACGGAGCCCATGGAGGGATGGAACGTGACGAAGGCCCCGCACGCGACGGGCACGGGCGTGGGACAGCCCGTCATCAGGTAATGGTTGCCGCCGCCGTGGTTCGGGTCCTTGTGGCAAATCGAGCGGATGATGGTGGCCTTGTCGGCGACCTTGGCGATCTCGGGCACGGCCTCGGAGAAGCGGATGCCGGGCACGGCGGTGGCGATGTCCTTGAAGTTGCCGCGGATGTCCGAGGGGGCGTCGGGCTTGGGATCGAAGGTCTCGTAGTGCGAGGGGCCGCCATCGAGCCAGACGAGGATGCAACGGGCGGCCTTGGGGGCGAGGGCGGCCGTCGCGGGATGGCCGCCGTCCTTGCCGCGTGAGGGGGTGCGCGATGCGGTGCCCGCCTGGAGCCGGAAACCCTCCGAGAGGCCGAGGCCCATGAGGCCCCCGAGCCCGAGCTGGAGGAAATCCCGGCGGCGAACGCCCGCGCAGTTGTGCGTTGGCCCGTCCATGGAAGGGGACCGTACCGCCTTACCCGGCGGATGGGGAACCGCAAATCGCGTGAAAGAGAGGGTCTGCGGATGGCATTTGCAGCCGCATGGTGTCCCATCACGAGTGTCCATCAGGGGAGCCTCGGCCTTCAGGCGTGGCCAAGCCTGTCGAAGGGATTCCAAGGGTCCGACGGCCTCGACCACGGTGCAAACAGAATGCTCGCGCCGGTCGCTGGCCGAGGCCTTGCTCCGAAGAGGGGGGTCTCAACGAGGGCTACGCGGGCACCCAAGGGGAGGAGTTGTCGCGATGGGCCGGGGGGCGGTCGATGCGACCCGGCCATCCCTCGGTGGGCTGGCTTCATGGGACGGGCTTGCTGCCCCAATTGAGGCTGAGTGGAAGGGACCGTCATGTGCCGGGCCAAGGGGTCCGCGAGTCATGGCATGCAGATCGGCGTGCTGAAGCGAGGCGTGGCAAGGGGGCTGTGCGCCCTTACGTGGCTGGGCAGGCTCGACGGTCGCGCAGCCCGGGGTATTGCCTTGGCTCGCACGGGCTGCGCCATGGACGCACCGTGGTCCAGCGCCGGGCATGATCGGTTCGATGCCATCGGCAGGGGAGCGCCCGGGTTGCCGGATCTGCGGGCCGTCGATCCGGTCGCCGAACTCCGCCCCAAATCTGGCCCCGGGGGCGCCACCAGGCCTCCGTGAGGCGAGGGGCACTGAACCCCTGGGACGTGGCTAAACGGGGGCAGGCGCGGGTGCCCCACGGCAGGGTGATGAGCGATGAAAAGGGCGCACCCCGAGGTGGGGTGCGCCCGTGTGGAGGGGCGTGGGCCGTGGATTACGGCTGGTCGCCTTCCTTGGCCTTCTCCTCGGCGGCGGCGAAGGCGTGCTCGAGGGCGACGAGGTCCTCGCCGGGCTTGAGCTGGTCGAGGAGCTTCTGCTCCTCCTTGAGCTGTTCGGGCGAGTAGTTGGCGGCCTTGATGGACAGGCCGATGCGACGCTCGCCGCGGTCGATCTTGATGACGCGGGCAGTGACGTCCTGGCCGACCTTGAGGACGTTCTTGATCTTGTCCACGCGCTCCTCGGAGACCTGGGAGATGTGGACGAGGCCGTCGATGTCCTGGGGCAGGCCGATGAAGGCTCCGAAGCTGGCGAGCTTGGTGACCTTGCCGGAGACGATGTCACCGACCTTGAAGTGCTTGTCGATCTGGGACCAGGGATCCTCGGAGAGCTGCTTGACGCCGAGGCTGATGCGTTGGTTGGCCTTGTCCACCTCGAGGACGGTGGCCTCGACGACGTCGCCCTTCTTGAGCACCTCGGACGGGTGGTTGATCTTCCGGGTCCAGCTCATGTCGGACACGTGGATCATGCCATCGAGCCCTTCCTCCAGCTCCAGGAAGGCGCCGTAGGAGGTGAGGTTGCGGATGGGGCCCTTGACCTGGGTTCCGGGCGGGTACTTCTCGTGGGCGATGTCCCACGGGTTGGTCTCGAGCTGGCGGATGCCGAGGGAGATCTTTTGCTCCTCGCGGTTGATGCCGAGCACGACGGCCTCGACCTCCTGGCCCTGCTTGAGGACGTCGGAGGGCTTGGCGATGCGCTTGGTCCAGGACAGCTCGGTGACGTGGACGAGGCCCTCGACGCCAGGCTCGACCTCGATGAAGGCGCCGTAGGGGACGAGGTTGACGACCTTGCCCTTGACCTTGGTGCCGACGGGGTACTTCTGGTCGATGTTGTCCCAGGGATTGGAGGACTTCTGCTTGAGGCCGAGGGAGACGCGCTCCTTCTCGCGGTTGACGTCGAGCACGACGACGTCGATTTCCTGACCGACCTTGAGCAGCTCGCTCGGATGGGCGAGGCGGCCCCAGGTCATGTCCGTGATGTGGAGCAGGCCATCGAGGCCGTTGAGGTCGATGAACGCGCCGAAGTCGGTGATGTTCTTGACGGTGCCCTTGCGGATGTCGCCGGGCATCATCTCGGTGAGGAGGGCGGAACGGCGGGCGTTGCGCTCGGCCTCGACCAGCTCGCGGCGGCTGAGGACGACGTTCTGGCGGTCGGGGTTGAGCTTGACGACGCGGAACTCGTACGTGTTGCCGACGAACGCGAGGAGGTTCTTGGGCGGCGCGACGTCCACTTGGGAGGCGGGGCAGAAGGCCTCGACGCCGATGTTGATGAGGAGGCCGCCCTTGACGACGCCCTTGACCTTGCCGTGGACGGTGCCGCCCTCGTTGCAAATGGTTTGGATGCGGTCCCAGTTCTGTTGGAACTCGGCCTTTTCCTTGGAGATGTGGATGTTTCCATCCTTGTCCTCGGGACGCTCGATGAGGACGTCGATGACGTCGCCCACCTTGACGGTGTCGAAGTTCTCGAAGTGGGCGGCGGGGACGACGCCCTCGGACTTGCCGCCGACGTCCACAAGCACTTCCTTGGGACGGACTTCGATGATGGTTCCCTTGACGATTTGGCCGGCCTCGAATTGCCGGTTGTATTGCTTGAGGAGGTCCGCGAAGGACGGGGTATTAGCTGCCATCGGACGATGTGCGCCGCCGCTAGTGCGGCCGCGCTAGGATGCGAACGGGGAGACTCTTGCGGGGCGCCGCCGGTTGAAGGCGTGCCCGTGGGAAGCTCCGTGCCTGACGACTCACCGACGTTGCGGTTGGCAACGGAGGTTGACGACTAGGGTCATGGTTAACGGTCTTTTCTCAGCCCAACATGGGAACCGCACACGCGGCCCCGGGCGACCCGCAGGCTATCGGGGCGGGGCAGGGGAACAAGGACGAATTCCGCCTTGGCCTGCATCCTTGGGACGCACGCCGACCCAGCAGAGGGCTCCGACGATGGCCACGGCCGCCCCGGCTCCGATCCCCCACTTCCATCCCAGCCATCTGCCAATCCATGGCGTGAGCATGGGTGCCAGCAGGCCGATGCCGTTCCCGCCCATGTTCATGATGGAGGCGGTGAGGCCGCCGCGTGGGCCGCCCATCCGAACCACGACGCCCCAGAACGACGCCTCGGCCAATCCAAGCATCCCCAACGATGCCGTGAACCACACCGTGGCCCGGCCTGCCGATTCCGCCGTCAACGCCACCAGCAGAAGCACGGCCGCCGCACCCATGCTGGCCCCGGGCACCCAGCGCGCGCTCCCCGGTCCATGCCTGCGCCGCATCCGGTCCGCCCACCACCCGCCCAACGGCATGCAGGCGGCCATCGCCAGGTTCGGAAGCCCCGCGTACAGCCGCGCCGTCGTCTTCTCCACCTGCACGACGGAGTCGAAGTAGTAGTGCAGCCAGTAAAAGAAGAGGTATTGGAAGTAGCCCACCGCCGCGTAGGCCAACGTGATCCACGGCAGGCCCGACCGGCTCCATTCCTCCGCCGGCTCCATCGACTCGCCGGTACCCGGGCCATGGCCCGCCTGCGTCGGGCGCCCGGCCGCCCACCACCAAACCCCTGCCAGCAACGCCGTGGCTCCGCCGGTCGCCAGGAACGCCCGGGGCCAGTCCATGACATCCATCAGCCCCCCAAACCACGGATGCACCACCGCATAGGCGAGGATCGACGCCCCCGTGATCCAACCGTTCGCAAGGTTCAAGCCGCCGTTGTTGAACCATTGCCCCGCCGCCCGCGCCGCGCCCGGATGCAACGGCGTGGTCATCAGGCCCATGGCGGATCTCACGCAAAGCAGGGCCAGCCAAGCGTGCGCCGCGTCCACCCAGCCCAGCCCCACGCCACCCGTCACCGCACAGAACAGCGCCGAGCCCACGCCCATGCAGGCCAACGCCACGCGCGTCCCAAACCGGTCGATGAACCATCCACCGGGCACCATGAACGCCGTGTACACCACGAGGAACGCCGAGTAGATCACCCCCATCCGTTCCGGCGTGATCCCAAACTGCCGCATGATCCGCTCGTCGCCCGCGCTCGTGATGCTCGCGCGGTTGAAGTGGCTCACGAAGCACAGTGCCATCAGCAGGCCCAGCATCGCCCACCGCCGCCGCGAACCGGCCGCCGCCCCCGGCGCGCCCTGGACGGCCGCCGTCTTCACGCGAGCCCCCGGGCGGCCCGGCGATGCCGAGGCTCTCGAATGCAACGATGCGTCTTCATGCGCGCGGCAAATCCACGTTGAGCAAAGGGAACGAGCCCGGATACCTTCCTTCAACCTCCTTGAGCAAGCCCCCATTGCATGAACCCGCGCTTTGATTCCCAGGTCGCCGTCGTCACCGGCGG
>JBJSZF010000083.1:0-1744 GCA_046090125.1 Verrucomicrobiota bacterium | reverse complement strand
CGGGAAGCAGCGGGTCGAGGGCGGCGTTGAATGCCCCCGGGGCGACGGAGGCATCGACGAAGAAGCCCGTGCCGCCGCCGGCCCTCACAAAGCGTTCGAGAGCTTCGATGGATTCGGACGGCCAGTCGCGTTGGGCCGGGGCGAGGACGACATCCCATGGCGCGCGCGGGCCGTCAGATGGAACGGCGAGGCGGCCGGCCAACTCGGCGGCGGTGCAGGTAGCGACCTGGAACCGGCCGCCGGGGGCATTGGTGAGGTCGCGGTTGGGGGCAAGCGCGGCTTCGAGAAAGAGGGACTGCCGTTGGAACGAGCGCGCGGCCGGCCGGCCCTCCACGATCAACACCCGCAAGGGCGGCGGCGAACGGAAGGTGGCCACGCGGACGTTGTCGGCTTCGAGCGCATCAGCCGAGACGAGGCGTGCCTCGGCCCGATGCCACCCGGCGGACACGGCGGGCAGCGCGAGGTCGAGGTTGGTCGTGGCCCCGGCGGGGATGCTGACGCTCCGGGACCACGCGGGCTTGCCATCGATGCGCAACTCGACGGTGGCCATGGCGCTGCCGGCTTCGCCAAGGTTCGCCACGGTGAGGAACGGCGCGAGGTCGCCTCGCGGGTCGGGCTGGAGGTCGCTGGCCGCCATGTTGGAGGCCCGACGCTCGCCCACCGCCACGGGGACGACCCGGACGTCCGGCGGCACGGGGACGGAGGCGACGTCGGCCACGGCGGGGTCTTGCAGGTCCGACACGACCACGACGGATGCGTCGATGCCTTCGATGCGCGGGCCGAGGACGCGCAGGGCTTCGGCGAGGCCGTCGGCGATGGACGAGGCTTGGTGGCCGGGTTGGAGGTCCTTCAACGCCGCGATGGCCACGGAGGATGGCCCCATGGGTGCGAGCACGGAGGGGTTGGCGTCCAAGGCCACCAACGCGGCGCGGTCGCCCGGGCCGAGTTCGACGAGGGCACGCCGTGCGGCATCGAGGGCCTGGGGCCATCGCGGCCCGGAGGCATCGCGCGCCTGGAGGCTGAACGAGCGGTCGAGCAGCACGACGACGCGACGCGGCCGCTGCAAGCCGCCGGGCGGCGTTGCGACCGGTAGGAATGGACGTGCGAAGGCGAGGACAACCAGCGCGAGGCATGCCATGCGGAGGAGCAGGAGCATCCAGTTGCGGACGCGCCGACGTGACTTGGCCTGAGGGGGGATGTCGTCGAAGAAGCGGACGGTGCTGAACCGCATGCGGACCTGCCGTTGTCGCAGGAGCAGGTGCAGGAGCAGCGGGACGCCGAGGGCCGCGAGGGCCGGGAGGAAGGCGGCGTTGGAAAGGAGGAAGGGCATGGCCTAGAGGGTCGCCCGCTTCTCGAGGTAGCGCGACAAGGCGACGCCGATGGGCTCGTCGGTCCGAAGCCGTTGGTAGTCGGCCTCATGCCGCAGGCACCCGGCGCGGACGCGTTCGCAGAACGCCTCGATGCGCGCGCGATAGGCAGGCCCGAACTCGGTCGCGTCCACGACCCGTTCCTCGCCCGTCTCGGCGTCCTTCATGATGAAGTCGCCCTCGACGGGGAAGTCGATTTCCTCGGGCGCGAGCAGGTGGAACACGAGGACCTCCTGGTTCAAGCCTTGCAGGCGGCGGAGCAACGCGAGGAGGTCGGGCTCCGACGCGAAGAAGTCGGAGATGAGCACGACGAGGCCGCGCCGGACGAAGGTGCGCGCGAGGGCGTCGAGTCCCGCATCAACGCGGGTTTCGCCGCC
>JBJSZF010000082.1:0-11267 GCA_046090125.1 Verrucomicrobiota bacterium | reverse complement strand
CACGTCACCACAGATGCTCCCCACGTCACCACAGGTGCTCCGCGCGTCACCACAGATGCTCCCCACGTCACCACAGGTGCTCCGCGCGTCACCACAGATGCTCCCCACGTCACAACGAGTGCTCCCCACGTCACAACGAGTGCTCGGCAGGTCGCAGTGAGGTTCCTTGATGTCTCCAATGGATGTCCCTCGGTCATGACCTGCGCATACGGTCTTGAGGCGGCGTGGGGCCACGTGCCCCGCGTTCGATGTCTCCATGCCCCGAAGGAGGCACGCCGTGGCTGCGCTTGGATCCAGCGGAGGGCACTTGAGGACCGGGCGATGGCGACTCCCACAGCGCCGGGATGACGCTGACGGGCTGAATTGGGGTGGGACGTCATTTCCGCCCCGTGATTTCCATGCCTTTGAAGGCGTCGATCGGGGCACCGAACTCCGCATCCTCGTTGAGCCCATGGATGCCACGTCGCTTCCATGAGGCTTGGGGTCCTGAGCCGACCGATCCAACTGAATCGGCCCGGCTGAGGCTTGCCGCCCAAGGGTCCTGCGCGGTGTTCGCGGTCTCCGCGGCGGGGCGTGCGCTTTCAGCCAGGTTACCGCGCCCGCGCGTGACGGAAACGGTCCACGCCCACGGCCAGCACGATCACGACCCCGATCAGGATTTCCTGCACGTAGGTCTCCCATCCGAGCTGGTTGGTCCCGTTCCGCAGCACGGCCATGATCAGCGCGCCAATCATCGCCCCCAGCACCGAGCCGGTGCCGCCGCTGAGGCTGGCTCCGCCGATGACAACGGCGGCGATGATGTCGAGCTCGAGGCCGACCGCCACCGACGGGTCGCCTTGGGTCAGCCGCGAGAGCTGCATCAGGCCGGACGTCCCGAAGAACAAGCCCGCGAGCCCGTAAATCCACAGCTTCGACCAGCGCACCCGGATGCCGCACAAGCGCGCGGTGGCCTCGTTCGAGCCGATGGCAAAGACATGCCGCCCAAAGATCGTCCGGTTCATGACCACGGCCATCAACGCGGCGAGGGCGACCGCGATCCAGACGCCATGCGGCAGGGGCAGGAACTCCGACGGCTGGAGCCGGGCCATGATGGCATTGACGGGCGAATCCTCCGGAGCGGACACGGTTTGCTTGTTGGACAGCCACTTCGCGGCTCCGCGAACCACCCCCATCATGCCGAGCGTCACGATGAACGGGAGCATGCGAAACCCCGCGATGATCGAGCCGTTGACCAACCCAATCGCCCCGCCCGCCGCAATCACCGCCGCGACGGCCCAGGTCGGATGGACGCCCGCCACCAGCAGTCGCGCCCCGAGGACGCTCGTGAACGCCACGACCGACCCCACGCTCAGGTCGATGCCACCGCTCACGATCACCAGCGTCATGCCGAGCGAGCCGATCGCCACGATGACGGTCTGCGTCAGGACGACCTTGAAGTTTGCGCCGGTGAAGATGAACGGCCTCGCCTCCTCGCTCAGAGCCAGCAGGCCCAGCACCAACATCAAGCCGAGGAACGGGCCGAGGACGTCGAGCCAGCGTCGTAGGATCCCGGGCACGGCGCCCGGCGTCTTTGCATGGGAACTCATCGTTCTTTGAAAGGGGGTTGTACCTCGCCCGGGCCGCCGTCCGGCTGTCCGATCGCCGCCGCAATGACCTCATGCTCGGTCCATTCGGAGGCCGGGCGCGACGCCACCAGCGTCCCGCGGCTCATGACCGCGACGGTGTCGCAGACGCCCAGCAGCTCGGGCAGGTAGGAGCTGACGAACACCACGGACTTTCCGGCCCGCGCCGCCTCGCCGATGCGCCGGTAAATGGAGGCCTTCGAGCCCACGTCGATGCCCCGCGTGGGCTCGTCGAGGAGCAGGATGCGGGCGTCGTGATACAACAGCCGCCCCAGCGCCACCTTCTGCTGGTTCCCGCCGCTCAGGTGGCCCACCGGCGTCTCCGGCCCGGGCGTCTTCACCTCCATGGTCCCGATCCAAAGGCTCGCCTCCGCCCGCGCGCGCCCGGCCGACACCCAGCCCATCCGGGTCAGCGGCCCGAGCCGGGTCAGCAACAGGTTCTCCGACACGCTTCGGTTGAGCAGAAGGCCCTCGTCCTTGCGGTCCTCGCTGAGCAAGCCCATGCCGCGCGCCAGTCGCTGGGCGGGATCGGCCCCGCCATCGCGCGCCCCGTCCCACAACACCTCGCCGCCCCGAAGGTCATCCAACCCAAACAAGACCCGCAACGTCTCCGTCCGCCCTGCGCCCACCAGCCCGGCGATCCCCAGGATCTCGCCCCGGCGCAGCGACAAGGAGACCGAGGCGGGCTTGGAATGCCCTTGGAGCCCGCGCAGCTCCAGCACCGGCGGCCCCAGCTCGTGCGGCGTCCGGGGATACAACTCATGGACATCGCGCCCCACCATGAGGCGGATGATGTCCTCGACGCGCGTCCCGGCCATGGAGCCCGTCCCGACGGACTCGCCGTCGCGCAGGACGGTCCAACGGCTGCACAGTGCCTGGCATTCCTAGAGGAAGTGGGAGATGTACACGACGGCCACGCCCGAGGCCGACAGCCGCCGGATCACGCGGAACAGGTTTTCCGTGTCCACGCGCGTGAGGCTGCTCGTGGGCTCGTCCATGATGAGGACCTTGGGCTGCGACAACAGCGCGCGGGCAATTTCCACCAATTGCTGGCGGGCGACGGTGAGGGAGCTGACGGGGGCCCACGTGGGGATGTCGTCGGCCCCGAGCTGGGCGAGTGCCGCACGGGCGCGGGCCGTTCGTTCGCGCCGTTGGATCCATCCGAGACGGGTTGGCATGGATCCCAGCAGGATGTTCTCCTCCACGCTGAGGTGCGGGGCGAGGTTGAGTTCCTGATAGATCATCGCCACGCCGGCCTGACGCGCGGACAACGGGTCCTTGGGCTCGAAGGCCCGGCCGTCCAACTCGACCGTTCCCGCGTCGGGAGCATGGGCGCCCGACAAGACCTTCATCAGGGTGCTCTTGCCGGCGCCGTTCTCGCCGATCAAGGCATGGACCTCGCCGGGTTGAACGACGAGGTCCACGCCGCGAAGGGCCAAGGTGGCCCCGAAGGCCTTGCGGACGCCCCGGATGCTCAGGCGCGGCGCGGTAGCGTCAGGGGCGGACATGGTGCCGGGATGAGGCAAGGCGGGTGTAGATTATTCCTTGAGGTACTTCTTGATGGGCGGCTCCAGCAGCTCGCGGATGGCGGGCTGGGCCATGTTCTCGGAGGTGACGAGCACGACGCCCGTGTCGATGCGCTTCTCCGGCTTCTTGCCTTGGAGATGCTCGACCATGGTCATGACGCCGAGGTAGCCCATCTTGACGGGGTCCTGGACGACGAGCGCCTGGAGGTCGCCGTTCTTGAGGTCCAGCACGGAGGCGGAGCCCGAGTCGAAGCCGATCATCTTCACCTTGCCACCGGCCTTGCCGATGTCGCGGAGGGCCTTGGCCATGGCGACGGTGGGGGGCTCGCACGGGCAGAAGATCCCATTCACCTGGCTGCCGAAGCGGTTGAGGATGTTCTGGGCCGCCTGGTAGCCAGTCTCGCGGGTGGGGCCGGAGTATTGGTCGGCGGAGATCAACTTGATGCCAGGGTGCTTGGACAATGCCTCGAGGAAGCCCTTTTCGCGGGCCTCGGTGCTGGCGGAGCCGACCTGGTAACGGAGGAGGATGACGTTGCCCTTCCCGTTGAGGAGCTTGGCCATGTGCTCGCCGGCCATCATGCCGCCCTTGTGGTTGTCCGTGGCCACGAAGCTGACGTGCTGCTCGGAGCTGAGGTCGGAGTCGATGACCACGACGGGCACCCCGGACTGGACGGCTCCCTTGACGGGCTGGGCGAGCGCGCGGGAGTCGAGCGGGGCGAGGACGATGCCGGAGACGTGGCGGCTGGCGAAGTTCTCGACGACCTGGATTTGCTGGTCGCGGTCGTCCTCGCGCAGGGGTCCCTTCCAGAAGATGCGGGTCTTCACGCCCTTGGCGTTGAGTTCCAGCTCGGCCTTGGCGGCGCCGGCGTGGACGGACTTCCAGAACTCGTGGGTGGTCCCCTTGGGGATGACCGCAATCGTGAACGATTCGGCCGCGTGCAAGGCCACGGCCGCAGCAAGGGCAAGGACACCCGGGATTCGTGAGATCATGGGCGCAGGCTACGAAAGCGACGCGCGGCCGCCAACCGCCGATTGCGGGCAGCATCGGACCGCCCACGGATGACTGGATGACCGGGGTGAAGCCACGCCCAACCCGGTGCAGGGCCTGCGTTCAGTAGGATCCATCTTGGACGCCTTGGACGCCCTCGACGATGGCGACGCCCGCGCTGGTCCCGAGGCGGCTAGCCCCGGCCTCGATCATGGCGAGAGCCGTCGCCGCGTCCCGAATGCCGCCGCTGGCCTTCACGCCCACCTTGGGACCCACGCACGCGCGCAGAAGCCGCACGTCCTCGACCATTGCCCCGCCTTTTCCAAGGCCCGTGGACGTCTTCACCATCTTGATCCCTGCCTCGACCGCGAGGGAACACGCCCGGCGCTTCTCGTCCTCCGTGAGCAGGCAGGTCTCGAGGATCAGCTTCACCGGGACCATTTCCGCCGCCTCCACGAGGTCCCGCAGCTCGCGCAACACCCCGCGGTCGTCGCCGTCCTTCAACCGCCCGACGTTCATCACGACGTCCACCTCCTGCGCGCCCAGGTCGATGACCGACTCCACCTCGAACCGCTTGCTGTCCCCTTCGCCAGCCCCCAAGGGAAAGCCGACCACGGCGGCCACCAACACGCCCGACTCCGACTCCTCAAGCCGCGCGGACGCCAGGGCGACGCGGCAGCCATTCACGCAGACGGCATGGAACCGATGCCGCGCCGCCTCCGCGCACAGGCGGCCGATGTCCTCGGCGGTGGCGTCGGGACGCAGCAGGGTGTGGTCGATGTACCGGGCGATTTCCAACGGGCTCAACGTCATGCGGAAGGCTGGGGCGACCCGGGGGGGCTTCGCAAGGCGCCATGAGGAAGGGACGTACGCGGGAAGGGTCGCCGCACTTGCAAAGACCTCGTCGGCCCGGGGATTCTCCCCTCGCATGAGCAACGTGATGCGAGTCGGGATCATCGGCGGCGGCTTGATGGGGCGGGAGGCGGCCAGCGCGTTTGGAAGGTGGTTTGTCCTGGACCGGGACAAGGTGCCGGTGCGGGTGGAACTGACGGCGGTGTGCGACCTCCAGCCGTCCTTGCTGGAGTGGTTCAAGGGCGTTCCCGGGGTACGGTTGCTCACGCGAGACCACCGCGAGCTGCTGGCAAGCGCCGAAGTGGACGTCGTGTACGTGGCGGTGCCGCACAACCTGCACGAATCGATCTACACGGACGTCCTGCGGGCCGGGAAGGACCTGCTGGCGGAAAAGCCGTTCGGCATCGACCTCGCGGCGGCCGAACGCATCGAGGAGGAGGCGCGGCGCTCGGGACGTTTTGTGCGTTGCAGCTCGGAGTTTCCCTTTCTTCCAGGCGCGCAGCGCGTTTTCGAGACCGCCCGGAGCGGCCGCATCGGGAAGCTGTTGGAGGTGCGCTCGTGCTTTTGGCACGCCAGCGACCTCGATCCGACCAAGCCCGCGAATTGGAAGCGTCAGGTGAAGACATGCGGCGAGATCGGGGTCATGGGCGACCTCGGCATGCATGTCGTCCACCTCCCGTTCCGCCTCGGATGGAACCCCGTGCGGGTCTATGCCCAGTTGCAAAAGGTCTATGGGGAACGGCCCGACGGAAAGGGAGGCATGGCAGCGTGCGACACGTGGGACAACGCGATGCTCCACACGGACTTGGAGGTGGAGGGCCGCGAGGTCCCGATGCGCTTGGAGATGAAGCGATTGGCTCCGGGCGCAACCAACACGTGGTCATTGGAGGTACTGGGAACGGAGGGCGGGGCGCGCTTCTCGACGGCGGAGCCCAAGACCTACTGGGGGTTCCAGCGTGGAAAAGAGCAGCCCTGGTCAAGGATTGACCTGGGGTTTGTCAGTGTCTTCCCAACAATTACCGGAGGAATTTTTGAACCCGGATTCCCGGATTGCTTCCAACAGATGTGGGCGGCGTATGCGGTGGAGCGCGCGGGCGTCTTGGGGCAGCGGTTTGGGTGTGTTACCCCATTCGAGGCGGTTGCCAGTCACCGTTTGTTTGCCGCCGCGCTGCGTTCTCACGAAACAAAAGCAGCGGTTGCCTTGTGAGCAACCGCCGCCAGTTCGCCGTCACAATAGAGATATCCCCCGCGAAATCAGGGCCCTGTGAGAGTAGCGTTCAAGGGTTCCCCGAAGCCGCAAAGCTAGGACAGCTCCGCCGTAACTGCTGCCAGTAAGCTAGGGGCGTGCCAAGGCGTCAACCCCCAAGACGCCTCCCCATTCACCCCCACACACACCTGCGGCGTGTTTCGCCTCAGCCGGCTCTGGACGTCATCAACCCCTCGTCATGGCACGCCGTACCACCGAGTCCCGCTGCGCCCAGCCTTCCAAGGGCAACGGATGGTCGAGGTTGTAGTGCAAGCCTCGGCTTTCCGGTCGTTGCAATGCGCAGCCCACGATCAACTCCGCCACCGTCGCGATGTTCCGAAGCTCGATCAGGTCGGAGGTGATCCGGAAATTCCAATAATACTCCCGGATCTCGTCTTGCAGGCCGCCGAGGCGCTTCTCCGCCCGGCGCAACCGCTTGTCCGTGCGCACAATTCCCACGTAGTCCCACATGGTTCGGCGAATTTCGTCCCAGTTGTGGCTCACCACCACCATCTCGTCCGGGTCCGTCGCCTGGCCCGGTTCCCAAGGCGGAATGGCCACGGCCACCGGATCCGGCGGCTCGGCCGCCAAGTGGTCCGCCGCCCGATGCGCGCACACCAGCGCTTCCAAGAGGGAGTTGCTGGCTAGACGGTTCGCCCCATGCAATCCCGTGCACGCCACCTCCCCAATTGCCAGCAAGCCGTCGATTTCCGTCCGCCCTTCCAAGTCCACCAAGACCCCGCCGCACTGGTAGTGCGCGGCCGGCACCACCGGCACCGGTTCCTTCGTCATGTCCATCCCGTGCTCCAGGCATCGTCTGTAAATGTTTGGAAAATGGTCCATGATGAACCGTGCCGGCTTGTGCGTGATGTCCAGGAACACGCAGTCCGCGCCCGTGCGCTTCATCTCGGAGTCAATTGCCCGCGCCACAATGTCCCGCGGAGCCAGCTCGAGCCGCGGGTCATACCGATCCATGAACCGAGCCCCGTCCGCCCCCCGCAACACCGCCCCCTCACCCCGAACCGCCTCCGACACCAGGAAGGACTTGGCCTTGGGATGGAACAAGCACGTTGGGTGGAACTGGATGAACTCCATGTTGGCCACGCCCGCGCCCGCCCGATAGGCCATCGCCACACCGTCGCCCGTCGCGATGTCCGGGTTGGTCGTGTAGAGATAAACTTTCCCGCAGCCACCCGTCGCCAAGACCACCGTCCGCGCCGCAAACGCGGTCACCCGCTGCGTCGCGCGGTCCAGCACATACGCCCCCACGCAGCGCGGGGATCCTCCCAACCCCAACTTCGACGTCGTGACCAAGTCCACCGCCACGT
Source organism: Verrucomicrobiota bacterium (assembly GCA_046090125.1). Taxonomy (GTDB): domain Bacteria; phylum Verrucomicrobiota; class Verrucomicrobiia; order Limisphaerales; family UBA9464; genus UBA6176. The sequence goes on along the minus strand of JBJSZF010000082.1, from coordinate 3,705 downwards.
GGTTTTCAAAAACTCGGATGCGCCCCTCCGCCGCCACCGCCTTCAACAAGGCGCGCTCAATCTCCGCCCCCGTCGCATCCTTGGCATGGAGGACCCGCCGCCGCGAATGCCCGCCCTCGCGGGTCAGGTCCAACGACACCTCCCCTGGGTGCTCCGGATCCGGATGCCCGTCGAATCGCGCCCCCAGCTCGATCAACTCCCGGATGCGGGCTGGCCCCTCCGACAAGATGGACCGGACCACGTCCTCACGGCACAGCCCCGCGCCAGCATCCAGCGTGTCCCGAACGTGGAGCTCGACGGTGTCGTCGTCTGCCCACACCGACGCAATCCCGCCCTGGGCCCAGTTGGTATTGGAGTCCGCGCGGTTCTTCTTGGTGACGACCGCCACGGTCCCGAGCTGGGCGGCCCTGAGGGCAAAGGTTAGCCCCGCCATTCCCGTGCCAAGCACCAGGAAGTCGAAGGTCTGCGTCGGCATGGACCCAGGCATGGACATCCTCGAGGCGTCTAGTGCGAATGCGCCTTGCCCGTGCCGCACAGCCCGCATGAGGACGGCGTCCCCGTGCACGCCGCGCCGTCGCCTCCGCCGCCCTGGACGGTGGCGGCAAACGTCGAGAACTTCTTGCTGAGCCGCACCGATCCGCAATGCGGGCAAGGGGTTCCCTTCCATTCGGAGGAACGCACCAAAACCTCGCTGTCCCGGTCGCAGGCATCGCAGTGAAACTCGTAGATCGGCATGGACTTTTTCTACCCAAGGGCAGGAGCCAGTTCACGCCCCAAAGTGTTCCTTTCCTGACCACCCCGACCGGGGGTAGGTTCAAGCCATGGATGCGCGTTCCTTCACGTTGGGCTTCAACCGCCGCATGGCATGGGCTGCCCTCGCTTTGGTCCCATGGCTGGCCCTGGGTTGCGGGAAGCACGACGACCACGCCCCGGCATCGTCCGGCCACGCCCACCAACCCAAGAACGGCGGCCAGCTCCTCGAGGTTGGGAAGCACCAGTTCAACATCGAGGTCCTCGTCGATGCCTCGAAGGGCAAGGTCACCGCCTGGATCCTCGACGCCCACGCCGAGGACTACGTTCGCATTCCAGCGCCCGCGCTGCGCTTGTCTGCCGTCGCGGCCGGCCAGCCCCGCGAGGTTACCCTCGCCGCCGTCGCCAACCCCGCCTCCGGCGAGAAGGTCGGCGACACCTCGCAGTTCGAGGGAACCGCCGAATGGCTCAAGACCACTCCCGCCTTCTCGGGCACGTTCCACGACGTCTCCATCCGGGGAGCCGCCTTCGGCAACGTCCCCTTCCAGCACGGCCCCGTTCCCAAGGCCCACTGACCCGGCCTCGCAACGGACCGCAGTCCACCCAGGAAATCACCGATGCAAGACACGTCCAAAACCGAATGGCTCCGCGCCGCGTTGGGCTTCGTGGGAGCCGCGCTCGTGGGCTCGTGGATGTTCGCCCAGGATGGCAAGCCCTCCGCCGGCGTCCGCGGCCAGCCCATCAAGCCCGCCGCGCCCAAGGGCCAGCCCATCGTCCGCGCCACCACCAACGCACCCGCTGCCAGCCCGACGAACGCCGCGGCCGCCGCGGCCGCCGCGCCTCTCCCTTCCTCCACCAACGGCCCCGCCAAGCCCGGCGGCCCCATGTCCCTGGGCTTCGACAAGCTCGCGGGCTTCAACTACGTCGTGCCCGAGTACACCGGGACCACGCCGCCCCCCGCCCCTGACACCAACCAAATCCCCGCCACCGTCCGGGCACTCGACGGCAAGACCGTCGCCGTGAAGGGCTTCATGCTTCCCCTCAAGGTCAAGGACGGGAAGGTCCAGGAGCTCCTCCTCATGCGCGACCAGTCCATGTGCTGCTTTGGGGCGGTGCCCAAGATCAACGAGTTCCTCACCGTCAAGATGACCGGCGAGGGAACCCGGGCCGTCATGGACCAGGCCGTCACGTTGGTGGGCAAGCTCAAGGTGGGCGAGTTCTCCGAGAACGGCTACCTGCTGGGCATCTATCAACTCGACGCGGACCGCGCCGAGGGACCCGGCCTTTGAACGGCGCCACCGCCACATCCGCCGCTCGACCCGGGAGGTTCACGCCATGAACGACCTGCCGGTCACCGAGCTGACGGACGCGCTGCTGGTCAGCTACCGGCAACACGGCGGCATCAACCACGTCGATGGGGCCAACCTCCCCTCCCGCGGGGCCGTCGTGGACATCACCCTCGACCTGTTGCGCCTCTTGTTCCCGGGCTTCTTTGACGATGCCGTCGTCCACGCCTCCGAACTCAAGGCCGACACCGCCCTGCGCGTGGACTCGGTCGCCGGCAGGCTCGAGGACGAGGTCTGCAAGAGCCTCGGGTGCACCGACTCCGGCCGCAGCACCGTCGAGCACCGGGCTCGTTCCCGGGCCTTGGTGGGCGACTTCCTCCGCCGCCTTCCCTCCATTCGCGCCCTCCTTCAGACCGACGTCGAGGCCGCCTTCCAAGGCGACCCCGCCGCCCGCAGCCGCGAGGAAATCATCACCGCCTACCCCTTCATCGAGGCCGTGGCCGTCCAGCGCCTCGCCCATGAGCTGCATCGCCAAGGCGTCCCCCTGCTCCCGCGCATGATGACCGAGTGGGCGCACGGCCGAACCGGCATCGACATCCACCCCGGGGCGAGCATTGGATCCCACTTCTTCATCGACCACGGCACCGGCACGGTCATCGGCGAGACGTGCGTCCTGGGCAACCACGTCAAGGTCTTCCACGGCGTCACCCTCGGGGCCACCAGCACCTCCGGCGGCCAAGCCCTTCGCGGCCGCAAACGCCACCCCACCATCGAGGACCACGTCACCATCTACTCCGGGGCCGTCATCCTCGGCGGCGAAACCGTCATCGGCCGAAACTCCACCATCGGCGGCAACGTCTTCCTCCTTCAAAGCGTTCCCCCGGACTCCACCGTCGTCATGGAGGAAACCCGCGTCCGCGTGTTGCCCAAGCGCGGGCGCACGTCCGACTTCGACTACCAGATCTGATGCCGGCCAGCGCCGCCCGGATCGTCGCCATGTCCCCACCGCACCCATTCCAGGAGCCATGGAACATCCGACGCGGCACCCCGGTGGATCATGACGCCGTCGTGGACTTCAACCGCGCCCTCGCCAGGGAGACCGAGGGCCGCGACCTCGACCCGGCGCGACTGTCGCCGGGTGTGGCGGCGGCCTTGTCGGACCCGGGCAAGGGCCTGTACTGGGTGGCGGACGCGTCGGGCGCCGTCGTCGGGCAGTTGATGGTGACGCTGGAATGGAGTGACTGGCGCAACGGATGGTTCTGGTGGCTTCAGAGCGTCTATGTGGCGCCGGCATGGCGCGGCCGGGGCGTGTTCCGTTCCTTGGCGGCGGCCGTGGAAACGGAAGCGCGGTCTCGGGCCGACGTGTGCGGGCTGCGCCTGTACATGGAGCCCCACAACCACCGCGCACGGGCCGCCTACACCCGGCTAGGATGGCAACCCGCCGGATACGAATTGCTCGAAATCGACTTCACCCGCCCCCCCACGGACGTTGCCCCGTGAACCGGGCCACGCGCCTCATGCCTCGCGCCAGCCCAACAGGCTCACCCCCTCCCGCCGCGCCACGGCCTCCGCCTCCGGTCGATCCAGCAACACCGTCAGCCCGGCCTCGAACGCCAGCACGCGAATCCCGGCCCGCGCGCACGTCTCCACCGTCCGCGGCCCGACGCAC